>VGLH01000008.1 GCA_016866785.1 Candidatus Poribacteria bacterium | reverse complement strand
CATCGCTCCCACCTCAGAAATCCGCGATGATTCCCATGATGGTCAGCCGCTGGAACTGAAGGATGGGCTTCAGTTCCCCATCCACGCGGTCGAACTGCCAGGCGTAGACGTTGTCCCGATTCGTGACGTTCTGGACCTCCAAGAACAGCGACACGCCCCACCCGCCCAGCTCCAATCGCCGGTCGATCCGTAGGTCGAGCCGCCGGTAGTCCGGATAGCGCACGGTGTTCCGCGCCTCGAAGTCCGGGTCCAGATCGTAACCCCCCACGTCGTTCGGACGGATGGGCAGGAGCGTGTAGGGTCTGCCGCCGACGAGCCTCCACTTGCCGCCGAGCGTCCATCCCGCGATCAGCGGAACCCCGCCCGACACCGACACGAGGCGGCGGATGTCGTAGTCGTCCGGGTACCACGCGCCCTGGGCGTCGCGCGACTTCGAGTCCGACAGCGACAGGATGATCGACCCGTAGGGACCCTTCCGGATGCGCTTCTCCAGCAGCAGATCGACGCCCTGCACCTGCTTCCTGCCGAGGTTCCTCAGCGCGTTCGATCCGGCGAGGGTCTCGTCTTCGCGGATCGGCAGGTCGCGGTACTCCTTCCGATAGGCTTCGATCAGCAGGCGCGACGCCCCCGCGAACCGCCGCTCGAATCCCGCGACGGCATGCCACGCCTCGAAGTCTTGCAGCTCCAGGTTCGTCGGGTCCAGGACGAGCTCCAGCGTCGTCGGCGACTGATGGTAGATCCCGCCGCTCAGGCTCAGCGAGGTCTGCGGCGCGACCGTCCAGCGCAGACCGATGCGCGGGTCCACGCTCGACGCGTCCGTCAGCGTGAACCTCTGACCGCGCACGCCAAGCCGGACGCTCAGCGGGCGGACGGGCGTCCAGTCCCGATGCGCGTAGCCGCTGAGCCGCCACCCGACGTGCCGCACATCGACCTCGTGCTCCTCGATGTAGACGATCCTGCCGGCGTTCTCGCTGAACCCGTTCCAATCCTCGGAACCGATCCGATAGCGGAACTCGATCCGGCGGAGCTCCGCCCCGAGCCGCCACGCGTTGTTCTCGTCCGCGCCGATGTCGAGCGCGCCTGCGACGGCGGTCTCGCGGCTCGCCGAATGGCTGTCGTAGATGGGCTCCGGCTTCGCCTGCCAGATCTGCGAATCGTCCACGCTGGCGACGTGGGACAAGGTCACACGCGACGCGGCGCTCTCTCCCCAGATCGCCGACCACGTCCCGCCCGTGAGCAGCTTGAACCCGTCGTAGACGGCGCGGTCGACGTTCCGCACCCATTGGATATCGACATCGCTGCGCCCACCGATGCCGACCCACGACAGCCGATGGGAGTCGGACAGGTCGAGGACGACCTTCGCGTGCGCGTCGTCGTAGTGCGGGATCGCCGTCAGACGCGCGGGCTCCTTGAGCAGGTCGAGAAAGCTCTGCCGGTACGAGGCGACCCACGAACCGCGTCCACCCTGAAGGGGGCCCTCCAGTCCTCCGCCGAATCCCGCCATCGAGAGCTCGATTTCGCCGCCGAGCCGCTCGCGGTTCCCCTCACGCAGGCGGATGTCCAGCACGGACGATAGCTTGCCGCCGTACTCGGCGGGGAACCCGCCCGTAAAGAACTCCGTGTCGCGGACGAAGTCGAGGTTCACTAAGCCGATAGCGCCGCCCGACTCGCCCTGCGCGGCGATATGGCTGATGCTGAGGGCTTCGATATCGTCGACGCGGATGAGGTTCTCGGTCGGGTTGCCGCCGCGCACGACGAGGTTGTTCGTGAGGTCGGAGCTGGTCGTCGCGCCGGGCTGAGAGCCGAAGACGCGCTGGATGTCCCACGCGGCGCCGACGGTTCGCTGCATTTCGAAGCGGTTCAGCCGGACGGCGCTGGTCGCCGCGCGCGAGCTCCCTGTGAAGGGGCTCGCCTGGACGTGGACGCTTTCGAGCTGCGTCACGTCCGGTTCATCGGGATGTAGTTCGAGCAGTATCCGAGCGACCCGCCCGCTAGATACTTGGACGTCCGTGATGAGCCGACCGCCATAGCCGGGTGCGTTCGCCGACACGGAATAGACGCCCGCTGGAATGTCCTCCAGAACGAACTCGCCCTTCTCGTCCGCCTGTGCCGTGTAGGCTCCACAGCTCACATGGGCATTGGCGATGGGCTTTTGGGTGACTTGGGCGCGGACGACGCCGGTGAGCGTCCCCGTCGGTTCCGCAGCGACGGCGGGCAAGGCGCACAGTGCGAGCGTTAGCGCGATGAGCAGGCGAAGGGGCATCTTCACGATGGGAACCGGTTGGGCACGGGCGTGCTTTCCATTGCGCGGCGATTGCGCGTAAGAGTATCATCGGGACTGCGGCGCTGCCAAGCGCCCGCCCTCTGTCCCGACGGCTGGAATCCTTCGAGGAGCGGCTATGCGATCTGCGAGCGCCCGTCTGGCGCGTTCCTTGGTGTGGACGACCGTATGGGCGACCCTCGCGATCGCTCTTTCCGCTTGGGGACAGAGCTCCACGTCGAACCCAGCGAGTCAACGACCCCGCGCAACGCCGCGTCTTCTCCCGACGCAGACCCAACCACGACAGCAGGAACCCCGCAAGCCGACGACCGCGACAGGCGACCAGAGCGCCGACCGCTCCGCCGAACGCAAGTCCACCGTGCTGACGCCGCAGGAACGCGACGTCTTCCGGCGCAGCGTGTACGTCCTCGGCGATGTCAGCCGCCCCGGACCCATGCCCTTCGATGAGCGCCTCGAGCCGCGCGACTACCTGCTCCTCGCCGGGATGGACGCCAAGGACGCGGAAGAGGTGTACGTGCAGGTTCTCAAGCCCGACGGGACGATGCTCCCGTTGATGCCTAAGACGGAACTGGAGCGCGGCGACACGCTCATCGTCATGTCCGCCGAGGCAGAAGGCGTTCCGACGACGGCGCGGCCCACGCCCGGCGCCCCCCCTGCCGCCAAGCCCGGCGAGAAGCCCGAGCCGACCAAAATCGCCGTCCCGACGACGCCCGACGAGCAGCGCGGCGTCCGCGTCATCGGAGCCGTCGTGCGTGGTCGGAGTTTCCCCTACGACCCTCGGCGGACCCTCGACGAGTTGATCGCGGCGACAGGCGGCTACGACGCCGACGCCGACCGCGACGCCGTGCGCGTCCTGCGCGCCAACGGTCAGCTCAAGCGCGCTGACGAGATCACCCATCTCCTGCCCGGCGACACGATCCTGGTTCCCCGTCTGCCGCTGGAACCCGAACCGGCGGACGTCGCCGAGCCCCAGCCCGAGCAGCCCATCGACGACGCGGCTATCGACGCGACGGTTCTCGCGCGGATCGTCGTGACCGGCGCGGTCGCGCGCTCGATGTCCTTCCTCTACCAGCCGATGCTGGCGGTGCGCGACTACATCCGGCTCGCCGGCGGCACAACGGAATACGCCGATGCCGAGCGCGTGCGCGTCCTACGCCGGGACGGAACCTTCGCCCGCAGCGACGAGCCGCTCCGCGCTGGCGACCTCATCATCGTCCCGACGAAACGGCGGACGCCGACGTCCGAAACCCTCGACGAGCAAGCGATGCTGCTCGACGCCGAAGAGGAAGCCCGCCGTCAGGTCTTCGACGAGTCGCAGCAGCTCGTCCAGCGCTTTGGGATCGACTACTTTCAGGGCAGCCGCAGCTACATCAAGAACCTGGAGAACCAGGTCCGCCTCCTGCAGGAACCCCGGCTCGACGCAGAAGACGCTGAGGGAACCGAGACCGGTCGTCGCCGAGCTCGCAGCGGTTCCACCGAGACGCCGTCGCCCATCCGCCAGGGACTGCCGCCGGCGAGTGCGATCATCAAGGACGCCATCTCCGGCTTCGTGGGTCCGACCGATCTGCTCGATTCGAACGTCCTGCTGAGCATTCCGCACAACCAGGTCATCCAGCCCGGCGACCAGTTGATCATCATCTCCTGGTCGGAAACAGCCGGGAAGCCGCCGGAGACGGTCACACTCACCGTGTCCAAAGACGGTCAGGTCGTGCTCCCACCGCATGGAACCCTCGTCGTCGCCGGGATGACGCTGGAACAGTTCGAGTCGGCGGCGCGCGATCTCATCGCCCGGACGACCTTCGCCGATACGCGCGTCGTCGCGACCTTCGAGAGGCTGCGGACGATCCAGGTCTCCATCGTGGGCAACGCCTACCGTCCCGGCAGCTACGCGATCAGCGCCGCCGCGACGCTCTTCAACGCCCTCTACGTGAGCGGGGGCCCCAGCGACTCGGGCTCGTTGCGGAACATCACCCTCCGGCGCGGCACGAAGACCCACCGGGTCGATTTCTACCGTTACCTGCTCCACGGCGACTCCGAACAGGACATGAAGCTCGAAGGCGGCGACGAAATCTGGATCGGGCCCGTACGACGGCAAGTCGCCGCCATCGGCGAGTTCCAAAGACCCGCGATCTACGAGCTCGCCGACGACGAGGGGTTCCCCGAGCTCGTCGAGATGGCGCTGGGCATCCGCCCCAGCGGGTTCGCTAAGACCGTGCAGATCGAATCCGTCGACGACCATTCCCAGCGCGTCATCCGCACGCTCGACGCGACAGGCAATCTTGCCGACGCTCCCGCGCTGTTCGACGGCGACCGCGTGACCGTCTATCCCGTCCTGTCGGAGCCGGTCGATACGATCCAGGTCCGGGGGTTCGTCAAGCAGCCGCGTATCTACCAGTTCCGCGCGGGCATGCGCGCCACCGACGCGATCCAGCTCGCCGGTGGACTGCGCGGCGAAGCCCACCGCGACCGCGCCGACCTCTTCCGACGGAACGCCGATCAGCGGACGACGACGCTCATTCCCATCGACCTGAACGCGGCTCTCGACGGGAATCCTGATGCCAACGTGCCTCTCCAGCCGCACGACCGGCTGACGGTCTACTCGACCTTTGAGGTGTCGTGGCATCCGGAGCGGATCGCCGCCGCCCAGGGAGCCGTCACACGCCCCGGCAACTACCCGCGCTCCGACGACATGCGGCTGTCCGATCTGCTGCGTCTCGCCGGGGGCGCTCTGCCCGACGGCTACGCGCAACACGCGCTGCTGCTCCGTGTCGACGCGCGTAACCGGCTCGCGCGGAGCCTGCCCGTCGACCTGACGAAGCTGACGCCGGAGACGGACCTCCGCGTGCAGGATGGCGATGTGCTCTTGGTGCTGACGCACGACGAAGCCCGTTGGCAGCCCCATCTCGAAGTCCGCGTCACGGGAGCCGTGCAGACGCCGGGTCTGGTTCCCTTTGCCGAGAACATGCGCGTCAGCGACGCTCTGTTCCGAGCCGGAGGCGTTCTCCCGGATCATGCGCCGCTGGGGCTGCTCCTGCGCAAGGAAGCGCGTTGGGATCGCGTCGGAATCAGCCGGGCCCTCGACCTGGCGGCGATCCTTGCGGGACATGCCCCAGCCGATCTGCCGCTCCAGCCCGAAGACGAGCTCGTCATCTACCACCTCAAAGACGCCCGCTGGGAAGCCCCGCGCGAGGTGAGCGTCATAGGAGCCGTCCAAAAGGGCGACACGTTCCCCCGCACCGAGAACATGCGGGTCAGCGACCTGCTGATGCGCGCCGGAGGCATTCTCCCGAACGCCTATCTCAAGCGCGCCGACCTGCTGCGCTACATGGACGACTGGGAGCGCCAACGCGCCATCGCCGTGAACCTCGAAGCGGTTCTGTCCGGCGACGAGTCCGCGGACATCCCGCTCCGCGACGGCGACATGCTCCGCGTCGCCACGATCCGCGAGGCGGAATACGTGCCGGAGGACGTCATCTCCATCTTCGGCGCGGTCCAGAACCCCGACGTCTACCCACACACCGAGGGGATGCGCGTTCAGGACGCCCTCTACGTCGCAGGAGGGGTTCTCCCGAACGCGCGCGAAGAGGGACAGATCGCCCGCGCGCGCACCGACAAGCAGACGAACGTCGTCTGGGTGAACCTTGCGAAAGCCGCCGCTGGCGATCCGCAGCACAACATCGAGCTGGAGCCTGGCGATGTGCTTTCCGTCATGAGCCGGACGCTCTTCCGCGATGTCCCACGCATGGTCACCATCACCGGCGAAGTCATGTATCCCGGAACCTACGCCATCGAGTTGGACGACCGGATCAGCGATCTGGTGCGCAAGGCGGGCGGGCTGACACAGCTCGGTAACGCCGAGGGAGCCGTCTTCACGCGAGCCAGCGAGAACATCGCTAACCAGACCCAGCGCCAGGCGCTCAAGGACCTGTGGAAGACGCTCGACGCGACGAACGAACTCGCCTTCGAGCGAGCGCTAGCCCGCGCGAGGTTCGAGGCACAGAAGCAGGGGGCGCAGATCGAGCCGCTCACTGAAACGCTGGAACAGGTGGCGACGCCCCTCGTCGGCGCGTTCGCAGGCATCGCTCCTGGGCTGACCGGCGCGACCGAGAACGGCACCGAAAGTGGGACGGATGGCGCCACGACAAGCGAAACGGGCGGCTCCGTCGTCGTGACCGGTGACGCGACTTCGGAAGCGGCGAAGATGAAATCCACCCTCCCGACATCGGCAGCGAGCCCCTCGGCGATTCCCAAGGTCGTCAATCTCGTGACGCCGGCGCGGAAGATCGAGGAGCTCATCGAATCCGACCGCGTCGTGATCGACCTGCCGGGTATCCTGCGGTCTCCGAGAGGGGCTGACGATCTCTACCTGCGGCAACTCGATCATCTGGAGATTCCGCGTCGGCTTGCGACCGTCGTCGTGGCTGGTGCGGCGGCACGTCCCGGAACGTTCACGTTCAACCCGAAGCTGGAGATCAAGCACTACCTCGCGTTCGCGGGTGGACTCGCAGC
Organism: Candidatus Poribacteria bacterium; assembly: GCA_016866785.1. Taxonomy (NCBI): domain Bacteria; phylum Candidatus Poribacteria; species Candidatus Poribacteria bacterium. Next base: position 48,230 of record VGLH01000008.1, on the reverse strand, counting down.
CGATGCCGACAAGGATGGCATCCATGTTCTCCGCACGAACGGGCTCGTATTCCGTGTGGACGAAGTCGAGCGGCTGCGGGAGGGGGATATCATCGTCGTGCCGACGCGCGTCATGGTCGAGAAGATGACGAACGCCTGGGATCGAATCGCCAGCATCATCCGCTTCACCGTCGCTACGGCGGCGACCACTGTTCTCGTCATCGCCATCGTCAACCGGAACTGATGGCGATCCGCATGGTTACCGGGCAGATGGGGATCGCCCAGGACGATGGGGAGGATGGAGCCGGTGAGGGACGAGGCAGGTCTGGACTACCGCAGCGTCGCCTTCTGGAACGAGCGATACGAGACGAACACGGCTGGCTGGGACCTCGGGCAGCCCGCCCCGCCGTTGGTGTCCTATGTCCGATCTCTGGATGGCGAAGCGCGAGGGCGGCTCGTCGTCGTTGGGTGCGGCAAGGGGAATGACGCGCGATTCTTCGCCGAGAACGGCTGGCAGGTCGTCGGGTTCGACTTCTCAGACGCCGCCGTGCGCGAGGCGACGGCGCTCACCGCCGGCAAGGAACTCCCGCTTCGGTTCGTGCAGCAGGACATCCTCGACCCCGGCGACGAGCACGACGGCGCGTTCGATACGGTCGTCGAACACACCTGCTTCTGCGCCATCGACCCCGCGCGCCGCGACGACTACGTCCGCGCCGTCCATCGGATGCTCAAGCCGGGCGGAAGGCTCGTCGCGCTCTTCTATGCGATCCTCCCGCCCGACGGACCGCCGTTCCCTGTCTCCGTCGAGGAGATTCGCGAGCGGTTCACGCCCTGCTTCGAGGAAGAGACGCTCTTCGTCCCCGAAGACTCCGTCGAACGCCGGCGCGGATGCGAGCTCTTCGCCGTCTTCCGCCGCCGCGACTGACCTTCGGGTACCAACGACAGCCCGGAGCGGTACGTCTCACCGACGGAAAGACACCGTTACCCACGCAAGTTCGGTAACCCGCATGTCCCGAACCGCTCAGCGCGTCCGGTTCCCCGACTGGCGATACAGGATGCGAAGCGGCACGCCCTCGTAGCCGAATTGGTCGCGGATGCGGCTCGCCAGGAAGCGCGTGTAGCTGTCGGGAACCGACTCGGGCAGGTTCGTGAAGACAGCGAACGTCGGGGGCAGCACGTCTACCTGCGTGATGTATTTCAGCGAGGGTCTCCTGCCCCGCACGAGCGCCGGAGCCTGTTGAACGACGGTCTGGCGTAGGAAGTCGTTGAGCTCGGCCGTCGGCACGCGGGTAGCCCCCGCCGTGTAGAGACGCAGGCTCAGCTCCAGCAGATTGTCCAGCCGCTGCCGCGTGACCGCCGACGTGAAGACGATCGGCAGATAATCGAACGCCCTGAACGAGTCGCGGACCCACTCCGTGAACTCGTTGAAGGTCGTGTGGTCCTTCTCGACCAGGTCCCACTTGTTGGCGACGAGGATGCAGAGCTTGCCGTGCCGATCCACCAGGTCGGCGATCGCCTTGTCCTGGTGCGATATCTCCTGCGTGACGTCCAGCACGAGCCACGCGACATCGCACCGTTCGATGCTCGTCGTCGCGCGAAGAACCGCGTGCTGTTCGACGCTACGAGCTTCGATCCGCGTGCGGCGGCGCATCCCGGCGGTGTCCACGAGCTCGAACTCGTTGGACTGCCACTCGAACCGGACGTTGATCGCGTCGCGCGTCGTGCCCGGACGGTCGTCGACGATGACGCGCTCCTCGCCGATCAGCGCGTTGATGATGGATGATTTCCCGGCGTTCGGCTTTCCGACGATGGCGATGCGGATCGGGCGGCGTTCGTCCGCGTCCGTCAGAGGTTCTCCCGCTTCGGGCAGCAAGCTGACCGTCGCGTCCATCAGGTCGCTGATCCCGTGGCGGTGGATGGACGACACCGGGAACACATCGGCGAAACCCAGCTCGTAGGCTTCTGCGGCGTTCGCGTCCAGCCCCGGATGGTCCGCCTTGTGCGCTACGACGAGCACCGGCTTGCTCGTGGTTCGCAGACTCTCCGCCACGAGGATGTCATCGCCCGTGATGCCGGCGATGACGTCGACGACGAAGAGGATGACGGATGCCTCGCGGATCGCCACCTCGACTTGCGTCTTGACGCGGTCGATGACCGGATCGTCGGGCAGCAGGTCGAGTCCTCCCGTGTCCACGACGGAGAACGTCCGACCGCCCCACGACGCCTCCGCGTAGAGGCGGTCGCGGGTGACGCCCGGCGTGTCCTCCACGACGGCGAGTCGCCGCCCGATCATCCGATTGAAGAGCGACGACTTACCGACGTTGGGCCGCCCGACGATGGCGACGACCGGAAGGTTCACGGCTTCTCCTTGTCCGGCAGCCGTTTGAGCTGGACGAAGAGATCGTCCAACTGCTTCGACGGAACCGGCGAGGGGGCGTCCGTGACGGGACAGGTTCCCTTCTGCGTCTTGGGGAACGCGATGACGTCGCGGATCGACTGTTCGCCCGCCAACAGCATGACGATACGGTCGAGTCCGCCCGCGATCCCGGCGTGCGGCGGGACGCCGTATTGCAGCGCCCGCAGGAAGAACCCGAACCGCACCGAGATGTCCTCGTCCGTCAGGTTGAGCAGCCGGAAGATGCGCTCCTGCACGTCCCGGCTGTGGATCCGCACGCTCCCGCCGAAGATCTCGTTGCCGTTCATCGACAGGTCATAGGCGTACGACCGCACCTTCGACGGGTCCTTGTCGAGCCATTCCAAGTCGTCGTAGTTCGGCGACGTGAAGGGATGGTGCTCGGAGTCCCACCGCTTCTCCGTCTCGTTCCACGAGACGAGCGGGAAGTCCACCACCCACGCGAAGGCATACTGGTTCGGGTCCATCAGTCCCAGCCGCCGCGCCAGGTGGAGGCGCAACTGTCCCAGCGCGTCGTGAACCACCTTCGGGCGGTCGGCGACGAACAGCAGCAGATCGCCCGCCTTGGCTTCCATCTTCGCCCGGAGCGACGCCAACTGCTCCGCCGTGAAGAACTTGGCGATGGGCGAGTCCATCCCGTCCTCGGTGACGCGCATCCACGCCAAGCCCTTCGCGCCGTAGGTGTTCACCCATGTCGTCAGGTTGTCCAAATCCTTGCGCGAGAACGACGCGACGCCGTCTGGCACGCACACGCCCTTGACGATCCCGTCCTTCTCCAGCGTGGCGCGGAAGACCCGGAACTCGCACTCGGCGGCAATGTCGGACACGTCGCGGAGCTCCAGACCGAACCGGATGTCCGGTTTGTCCGATCCGTAGGTCCCCATCGCCTCCGCGTAGGGAATGCGCCGGAACGGAGTCTCGATCTCGACGTCGATCAGCTTCAGGAGTTCGACCATCAGTCCCTCAATCGTCGCGAAGACCTCCTCCTGACCGGAGAAGGACATCTCGACGTCGATCTGGGTGAACTCCGGCTGGCGGTCCGCCCGCAGGTCCTCGTCGCGGAAGCAGCGGACGATCTGGATGTAGCGGTCGAGTCCGGCGATCATCAGCATCTGCTTGAAGAGCTGCGGGCTCTGCGGCAGCGCGTAGAACTCGCCCGGGCTGAGACGGCTGGGAACCAGAAAGTCGCGCGCGCCTTCCGGCGTGCTCTTGGTCAGGATCGGCGTTTCGACCTCGATGAAGCCGTGTTCGTCGAAGTACCGGCGCACCGTCTGGAGAACCCGATGGCGGAGCGTGATGTTGTGGAGCATCCGGGGTCGGCGTAGATCGAGATAGCGGTAGGTCAGCCGGGCATCTTCGCTGACGTCGATCCCGTCCTCGATCAGGAACGGCGGCGTCGCCGACGCGCTGAGTATCTCCGCCTCGGACGCCAGCACCTCGACCTCGCCGGTCGGCAGGTTGGGGTTCACCGTTCCTTCGGGGCGCGGGCGAACCTTGCCCCGCACGCCGAGGACGTATTCCGTCCTCACGTCTTCGCCGACCGAGTGGGCATCCGGGCTCTGCGACGGGTCGAGCACGACCTGGATGATCCCGGTGCGGTCGCGCAGGTCGATGAAGATGAGTCCTCCATGGTCCCGGCGGCGCTGCACCCACCCGGTGACGACCTGTTCTGTCCCGACATGGGAGGCGCGCAGCGCGCCGCAGTACGACGTACGCCTAGTCAGCATCGTATCCTAACCTCGATTCATGAGATCGGGCTGTGTCGATCATTGGGCGAACACGGGAACCCGACTCCGCGTGGCGCCAGGGGTCGTCGGACCGTCCCGTGCCGAATCATCCGAGCGGAGGGCGATTCGCGCGCCCGGCGAGATAGGCGACGACGTCCGTCAGCGGGAGCGTCTCTTGGGCTCCCGTGTCCATCTGACGGACGGTCACGCTCTCGCGGGCGATCTCATCCTCTCCCAAGAGCAGCGTGTGCGAAACGCCGAGGGCGTTCGCCGATTTCATCTGTGCTCGCAGGCTTCTGCCTTCGTAGTCCATCTCGACCGCAATCCCGGCGCGGCGCAGGGCGATGGCGAGGTCGTACGCCGGCTCCGGCGGCGCGTCTCCGATCCGCGCGATATAGACGTCGATTCCAAACGAACCGGTGGCAGCCGGTTCCTGCGCCTGAATCGCCATGACGAGCCGGTCGATCCCGGCGGCGAACCCGACGCCTGGGCTGGGCTTCCCGCCGACGACTTCCATGAGCCGGTCGTACCGACCACCGGCGAGGATGGCGTCCTGCGAGCCGAGCCCTTCGGCGGTGACCTCGAAAACCGTGTGCGTGTAGTAGTCGAGTCCGCGCACGATGAACGGGTTCAGGATATAGGGAACCTTCGCCCGGTCGAGCAGCCGCCGAACCCTGACCAGGTGCTCCATCGACTCGCTCGTCAGGTGTTCGACCGTCTTGGGAGCGCCCTGGACGAGCTCGCGGCAGGACGGAACCTTGCAGTCGAGCAAACGGAGCGGATTCGTCTCGTAGCGATGCTGGCACTTCGGGCAGTAGCGCTCCAGCTCCGGCTGGACATACGCCTTCAGCACTCGGATGTAGTCGGGACGCTCGCTGTCGCCGATGCTGTTCAACTGGACAATCAGCCCGTTGATGTCCAAAGCCGACAAGAATTCATAGGCGCATACGAGCACTTCGGCGTCCATCAAAGGACCCGCGACGCCGAACGCCTCGATGCCCGTCTGCCAGAACTCGCGGTACCGCCCCGCCTGGGGGCGTTCGTATCGGTACATCGGACCCGTGTAGTAGAACTTGCGGATCGGCGATGTCGCCAGCAGATTGTGCTCGATGCACGCCCGGACGACTCCCGCCGTGCCTTCGGGACGCAGCGTCAGGCTCCGCCCGCCCTTGTCCTCGAAGGTGTACATCTCCTTATCCACGATGTCCGTGCCTTCGCCGACGCCGCGCACGAAGAGCTCCGTCGCTTCGAAAATGGGCGTGCGGATCTCCTGATACCCGAAGCGTCTGAACACGTCGCGGGCGGCGTCCTCGACACGACGCCACGCGGCGAGCGGCGATCTCTTCGGGCAGCAGGTCTCGTGTTCCACGGATCGCGGCGATGCTCACGTTCGAGCCTTCTCTACTTGTGGTCTTGCCGCGCCGTCGACGACTCGACCGTGTCGGCGGAGAACACCTGAGCCTCGAAACACTCGACGACGGTGCTCTCGTCGCCGAAGGCATCCGGCTGCAGCCCGGCTTTCACACAAGTATAGGCGAGGAATTGCGCGCGGTTCCAGTTTTGTTCGGTCGCCACCTGCGGCAGAAGAAGCCCCGCGCGGCGTCCCTGACGGACGATCAGTCCGTGCCTGCCCACTTCGATCTCGTCGAGGTTCATCACGCGGCGCGGCGGCGTCAGGACGCTGATCTCCACGTCGAGCTCCGCCAGTTCCGGCGGCATGACGCGCCTGAAGCGCGGGTCCTCCGTAGCGGCAGCGATCGCCATGTGCGGGATGACTTGCGACAGCGGCAGGTCGTTCTCGATATGCCCGATGCACCCGCGCAGCTGCCCGCCCTTGTGGAGCGTCACGAACGCCCCCCGCCGCTTGCGCAGGTCGGCGGCGACGTCGCCGGAGCTCGCGTATCGCTCCGGTGGGATGGGAGCTTGGCTTTGGACGTGCCGTTCGATGGTCTCACGCGCCATTCTCAGGAGAGCCCGCTGGGTCTCGACGCCCAGCAGGTCAGCAGAGCCGCCCAATACCTGCGCGATGGACTGCTGCTGGGATGACCGGGACTGTCCGTCGGTGGAACCGGCGACGAACGCCGACGCGACGTACCCGACGACCTGATCGCGCCCTCCGATCGGCACGTCGCCGGAGTTCGCGTACTGAAGCGTCTGAACGCCCGCCGCGCCGAGGTTCCGCGCGACCCCCATTCCAGCGATCACGGGCCCCGTGCCGCACATCGTGCAGTGCAGGCTCCGAATGCTCCGCGACATGTAGTCGTCGGACCGGCGCCGCACCTCGTCTCCCTCGAAGCTCTCGATGGCGCGCACCATCGCCTGATCCGATTCGACGGCGTCCTCGTAGGCTGGGTAATGCGCCAGGTCGGTCGTCACGACGAAGAGCGCGCTCCGTCCGGCGAGGACTTCCGAGAGCCCATCAGCGACTCGTCCACAGTTGGCGTCCGAGAAGTCCTGCATGACGACCGGGACAATGGAGAAGGGTCCCGACAGGGCTTCCTGGAGGAAGGGAAGCTGAACCTCGATGTCGTGCTCGGGCGCGTGGATCGCCGGCGAGTCGTGGAAGAGCGGGTCCGCCAGCAGATCGGCGCAGAACGCCTCGTCGATCAGCACGTCGCCCAGCGGCGTCTGGAACGACCCTCGCGCGTGAACCGCCGCGCCGTCGAACCGGTAGTAGTGGCTGGGTCCCAGAAGAACGACCGTGTCGTAGCTCCTGCCCATCACTTGGCGGAACGCCCGCGCCGCGATGGCTCCCGAAAAGACGTAGCCCGCGTGAGGCACGATGACGCCCCGCAGTTCGCCGGAGAGCTCGTCCGGCTCGCCCCCCAGCATGCGCGTGACCTGACTGCGCAGCGCCGCCTGCGACGCCGTGTAGAACTTGCCCGCGACGGCTGCCGGGCGCGCGTACGGGGCGTCTCCCGCATCCCGTCTAGCCATCGTCCTTCTCCCCGGGCTCTGGCGCGGTCTCTCCCGACTCGGCGGGCTCGGGCTCTGGCGCGTCCGCCTTATCGGGCGTTGCGTCGACTTCCGGCGGGTTCTGGGACACACGGACGAACCGCATCCGCAGCTCGTAGAGCACGTTTTCGAGGTAGTTCCGTTCCGGCGCGGTCAGGTTTCCCTTCGTCTTGTTCTCCAGCACTTCCAGCATGTCGATGGCATGCTTGGCGAAGTCCAGCTCGATGAGCGGCTTGCCCGTCTTGGGGTCCTGGACGCCGCCCATGCCCATGTAGGCTTGGCTCACGAACATCTCGACGAGTCCGAGAAAGCTGGCGGGCGGCGGCTTGGGAGCCTGACGTTCGGGTTCTTGTCTGTCCGACATGGGTTGACCTCCTTTCGCCTCGAAGGGCGCGTTTCAGCGGATCCCATCAACGATAGTAGTCGCGGTACTTCTCGAGAGCCACGCAGATCGCCTCGATCGTGTCGATGGGCACGTCGGGTCCGCACTCGGCGGAGAGCCACAACCCGCCCTCCGGAGCGCCCAGTTTCTCGACGGCTTCGCGGATGTGCGCGTCGATGTCCTCGGGCTTGCAGAACGGGAAGAGTTGCCGGTCCAAGTCGAGGTTGACGCACACCTTGCCCCTGCACACCTCGACGAGGTTGTCCAATCCGTTCGCGCGAATCTGCGGGTTCACGACGTTGACCCCGCACTCGATCAGATCGGGGATGATCTCCCAGATATGCCCGTCCGTGTGCATGTAGACGGCGAACCCCGCCTCGTGGCATCTGCCGTAGATTTTGGCGAAGCACGGCTTGAGGTACTTCCGCCACAGCCCCGGACCCATCGGCAGGTTCTCCTGCATGCCCAGGTCGTCGCCGAACGACATGAGCGGATAGGTCTGTCCCTTCAGCCGGACTTCGAGGTTCCGCATGTTGTAGTCGAGAACCGTATCGATGAGCTGCCTCAGCTCCGGCGGGTCCTCTGCCATGTCCAGCATCAGCTCCTCGAAACCGCGCAGGTCTTGGAGCCGCAGGTACATGAACCCGTGCGGGAAGCTGCCGTCCACCAGATCGGGAGCGCGCATCGTTTGGACCGACTCCCGCGTCGGGAGCGGGTGTCCTTTGACGTACGCCTCCATGCCGTCTTCGATGTTCTCCCAGACGCATCCCCACCGGTCGATGTGGCTCCCCTCGGCGTAGGTTCCGCCGACGGCGTCGAAGTTCCGTTTGCCGACCTCCTGCTGCCCGAAGATGATCGGATGGCGCGCGACAAGGGCGTCCAGCTTGTCGCGGTGGCGCATCCACGTCGCCGGCAGCAGTCCGACGCCAATCGGGATGTGCTCCGGGTACTCGTAATTCATCGCTTTCAAGCGGTCGTCGGATGTCGCCATCGATGGCTCCTAGGATTCCGTCGATAGGGGTCTTCGGCTGTCCCGCGCGCGCTTGCGGACGATGCGAACGCGCTGGACGCTTCGGGCGTCCGCCGCTACCACGATGAATAGCAGGTCGTCCGTCTCGGCGACATCGTTGGTGCGGGGAATCTTGTCGAGCGCGTGGACGATGAACCCGCCCACCGTCTCGTAATCGCCGGGCGGGATTCGGATGCCCGCCTTGTCGAGCTCGTCGTTGAGAGCATCGATCTCCATCTTGCCGTCGCACTCCAGCGACATCGTCCGCGCGTTGAGCTGGACGGCGTCGCCGGCTCGGTCGCGTTCGTCCCGTATCTCGCCGACGATCTCCTCGACAAGGTCTTCGACGGTGACCAGCCCGACGATGCCGCCGTATTCGTCGACGACGAACGCCATCGGGTTCCGCCGGTAGCGCAGCTCCGCCAGGAGCGTCGCAACGCGCTTGGTCTCCGGCACGAAGAGGAGCTCCCGCCGGATGAACCCGTCGATGGTCTCGGCGCTCGCCTCGGCATACACGACGTCGAGGATGTGGATGGTCCCGGTGATGTTGTCGATCCGGTCGCAGTAAACGGGGATCCGCGAGTGCCCGGTCTCGGCGACGAGGTCGAGAAACGCATCGAACGGCGTTCCCTCTGCCACCGAGACGATGTCGGCGAGAGGACGCATCACCTGCTCGACGCGTTGCTGGTCCAGGTCGAGAACCGCGTGGATCATCCTCCGCTGCTCTTGGTGGATGACGCCTTCGGATTCGCTCATCTCGGCGAGGAGCCGCAAATCCTCGCGCGTGACGATCTCGGCTTCGCCCTCCTGCCCGGTCAGCTTCATCAGGACGTACGCGAACTGAAGCACGACGAACGACACCGGTCGCAGCGCCCAGTCGAGCATCGCCAGCAGGGGCTCGACGCGGTTCAGGAAGATGTCCGGACGGCTTCGCGCAATCGACTTGGGAAGGATCTCGCCGAATACCAGCAACAGCGGCGTCACCGCGAGAGTGTTCAGCGTGTCGCGAAACTGCGGCTGCATATTGGCGGCTGCTGTCTCGATCAGCATGAGAGAGAATGCCGTCGCGCTGACGTTGACGATGTTGTTCCCAACGAGCGTCGTCGTCTGCGTGCGCTCCGGCACGGCATAAAGCTCGAGCAGAGCCCGAGCTCGGCGGTTCCCCGCTTCTGCGAGCGCGGTGATGCGGGCGCGATTGGCGGTGAGGAAGGCTGTCTCCGAGCCGGACATCACCGCAGAAAGCACAACGCACACGGCACACAGCCCGCTGTAAGCCCAGACCATCGCGGAACCTTGCGTCACAGGCTCTGCCGTCTGAGCCCACGCGACGAGCGCGCCCGACCCGACGAACAGCCAGATGTAGACGCCGATCCTCTGCAATCGGCTGGGGAGGATGATCGGCGGAGGCAGTGGGCAGCGTTCGCTCATGCCTCGTCCTCGTGGGCGTCAGGGGCGATCTCTCGCCGAACGACGACCCGCTGAATCCGCGTTCCCGTGATCGCAGCGATGCGGAACTCGAAGCCGTTGTCGTCTGTGACGGTCTCATCGACGATGGGAACGCGCCCGAAAAGGCTGTAGACGTAGCCGCCGACAGTGTCGGCGACGTCCGTATCGAAGGCGTGGCGCACGATGCGGCTCGCGGTCCGGAGGCTCAGCTTCGCGGGAAGCTGCACGCCCTCTGTCCGAAGGATGGAGGCGCTCAACTCCTCCACGTACTCCGGTTCGTGGAGTGTGTCGTACTCGTCGGCGATCTCGCCGGTGATCTCTTCGACGATGTCTTCGAGCGTGATGAGCCCGGCGGTTCCACCGTACTCGTCCAGCAGGATCGCCATCTGTGTGCGTTCATCGGCGAAGTCGCGCAAGAGCGCGTTCAGGCGCTTCGTCTCCGGCAGATAGAGCGGCGGGCGGATGAGCGTTCCGGCGTCATCCGGGAAGAGCTCCGAGCGCCGCTCGGTCAGGTCGCGCAGCGGCATGTCGAGCACGTCGAGGCGATGCCAGCGCGGGAAGTCTTTGACGTGGAGGACTCCGGCGATGTGGTCGACGTCGCCTTCGTAGATGGGGACGCGCGAGTGCCCGACGCTGCGAGCCACCGACAGCGCCGCGTCGAGCGTCATGCCGATGTCGACGCATACCATCTCCGTCCTGGGAACCATGATGTCGCGCGCGCTCATCTCGCGGAGCTCGACGATCCGGTCGATGAAGTCGCGCTCGTGTTCCCGCAGTCCGCCGGTCGCCTCGCTCTCGCTGATGGCGCTTCGCAGCTCGTCGGGCGTGACGAACTCGGCGCCGGCGAGATCGGGATAGCCGAGCAACCGCGCGATGGCATCGACGGTGAGCCGGAGCGTCGAGCGGATCGGCGTCAGAAGCCACGAGACGAACGACAGCGGCAACACCACCGCCCTGGCGAGGCGTTCCGAATGCCGCAGCGCGTAGGTTTTTGGAGCAATCTCGCCGAAGAGCAGCAGCAGCGTCGTCCCGACGACCAGCGCCCCTGTGAGCAGCGCGCCGGTGTCCCAGCCCAACGCCCTGGGGCCCGCGCTGAGGAACATTGATGTCACGAGCGTCGCCAGCGCGATGTTGACGAACGTGTTGCCGACGAGAACCGTGATGAGAAGTTGCCGGGGGTGTTCGACGAACCGCACGAGCGCCAGGCTGGCGCGTCCGCCCTGTTCACGGAAGCGCTGAACCTGGAGCTTCGTCAACGACAGGATCGCCGTTTCGGAGCTGGAGAAGAACGCCGACAGGAGCAACAGCACGCCAGCGGCGATCAGGCCGGGAACCAACTCGATCCAAAGCGACGGGTCGTCCATGGTGGGCTGGATCACTGATAGACGGCGCGCTAGGCTCCGCCCTCGTGCGCCGGTTCCGCGCGGAGCTTCGGGTTGAGCCGGTGGCGTTCGCCGTCGCGCTCGGAGCGCTTACGCATCTTGGCGTCGAATGCGCCATCGAGATCGACGCCCGTCTGGTTCGCCAAGCAGAAGACGACGAAGAGCACGTCCGCCATCTCCTCGCCGAGGTCCACGCGCTCGTCGGATGCCTTGGAGCTCTGGTCGCCGTAACGCCGCGCCATGATCCGAGCGACTTCCCCGACCTCCTCCATGAGGATCGCCGTGTTCGTCAACTCCGAGTAGTAGCGCACGCCGATCGTGCGAATCCACTCGTCGACGCGCTCCTGACAGTCGGTCAAAGGACCGCTCATCCGCACCTCCGAGTCGGGGAACCTCTCCAGGCTCATTATCGCACGCTCATTCGGCGACCGACAACGTTCGCGGACGCGCGGATAGGACGACGTTCCTCACGCCATCGCGGGAGCAGGCTGGGGCGAAAGGCTTCGCCGTTCCCGCATCGACAGAGAAGCTCGGGCTACAGACAGCTACGCGGTCTTGCGCGTACTCGCTTCATGGGCGATGTCGTCCGAGAACTCCCGCAGCAGCCGGACGTAGAGCCGGTAGTCCTCGATGGACACGGCGGGCGGCGTCTGGTGGTCGCAGCTAGGGACGTAGTAGCCGCCCAGCACGGCGGGACGGATGCGCTCGAACTCCGCGCGGAGCGCGCCTTCGCCCTTGTGCATGACCGTCTTGTCGAACCCGCCGACCATCCGCCACTTCGGATGGTTCCCCCGCATCCGGCAGACGTCGACGCCCGCCATGCGCTCCAGCGGCAGAATGCCCTGGATGCCGACGCCCTCGAACCACGGGACAAGCGGCTCGATATCGCCGTCGCTGTCGATCATCGGGAGGATGCCTCGGCGGGTCAGCTCCGGCACGACGCGCTCATAGAAGGGCCCCATGAACTCGTCCATCATGTCGTAGGAGATCATGGGCCCGTGGTTGTAGGACATGTCTTCGGCGAAGGTCATGAAGTCGGGCGTGTAGTGCTGGCACATCGCCTCGATGACGCGGATGTTGAACTCGGCGAGGTCCTCGTTGATGCGGATCATGAGCTTCGGCTGGTCGTAGAACGCGTAGAGATGCCGCTCAATGCCGAACAGCGTGCGCGGATACCAGAAGGGACCCTCAAGCGTGAGCCACAGGAAAGCGTCGCCGCTCTCCTGACGCGCGCGGCGGCGAGCCATGCCGTCGGGGTCGAACGTCGGCTCCGGGTAGAGCTGCGAGCGGATGCGGTCGTAGTCGCCCTCGTTCTTGATGTGCCGGACGCCGGATCGGTTCGGCGGATACCAAATCTGGTGATGCTCATCGAGTCCGAACCACACGCGCAGGTCGGTGTTCTCCGGCGCGCCCTGTCGCAGCCAGTTCTCGCGGGTGAGATGCCACCATCCCGCCCACTCGATCGCCGGAAGCCCCAGGGACACGTCGCCGTCGCGCATCACGGCGAGGAATCGCTCGCGGGTCGTCGACATGGGCGGCTCCTATCCGTCAGGCGTAGCAGAGGCGGGGTTGGCGGCGTTCGATCCGTTCCGAGTAGTCGATGATCCTTCCGAGCAGACGCGCCTTGTCCGCACCGTACGCGGGGTCGTCCCATCGGTTCACCTGCTCGCCCGGATCGGCGTCGAGGTCGTAGAGCTCGCCGTAGGACTGTCCGGCGTAGGCGGTCAGCTTGCAGTTCTTCGTGACGACGGTCTTGAGGCGCAGCTTCGATGGGTCGTCCGTCATCTCGATCAGAATGTCGTCGCGAGTGGACACGGCTTCTCCTCGCAGCGCCGGCAGCATGTCTACTCCGTCCAGATCGTCGGGAACCGGCAACCCAGCGGCGGATAGGCACGTCGGCACGACATCGACGAGGCTCATCAGGCTGTCCGTGTGGGACCCGCCGTCGAAGCCGTTCCGCCATCGGACGATCATCGGAACGCGGACGAGCTCTTCATAGTGGAAGGGGCCCTTCATCCACAGACCGTGATCGCCGAGGAGCTCGCCGTGGTCCGACGTGAAGACGACGAGCGTGTCGTCGGCGATGCCGAGACGATCCAACTCGTCCAACACTCGCCCGAACTGGGTGTCGACGAACCGCACCAGCGAGTAGTAGTAGGCTCGTCCGAGCCGCGCGTCCCGCTCCGAGACCAGACGATAATCCGCGCCGCCGCCTTGCCCGGCGACGTGGAACTGCCCACGCATGGCGGAGCTTTCAAGCCGTCCCTCGCGGGCTTCGAGGAAGTGCGGCGGCTTGTCGTCGAGCTCGCCGTCGACGAATCGGGGCAGGGGAACGCGCTCTGGATCGACCCGCTCGCGGAGAGCCGTCGGAACCGCGTGGGGATGGTGCGGGTCCTCGAACCCCAGCGCCAACAGGAACGGCTGCGACGAGTCGCGTTCCCGTAGAAACGCGACCGCGCGATCCGCTGTCCAGGCGCTGTTGTGATACTCCGGCGGGATATCCCAGTCGAAGGCGTTCCCGCCGAACCCGACGCTCGACAGGTTGCGGGCGCGTTCCCAGGCGGTCGCCTGCTCGTCGCCGACGGCGCGGCGCACCCACTCGCCGTAGTGACCGCTGATGCCGTAGGTCGCGTGCCCCAGCGCGAGCTCGACGGTCTCGAAGCCGTAGTAGGGTGCGTTCCAGCCGTCGTAGCCACGCTTCCAGCCGCCGACATCCTCTTGGGACGCATCCCTGCTAGCGCCGAACGCCTGAAAGTGCGCCTTGCCGATGTAGTGCGTGCGGTAGCCGACGTCGGCGAGCCGGTGGGAGATCATCCCCTCGTCCGGCGGGCAGTTGACGCCGACGTTCCAGACGCCGTGGCGGCTGACCTGCCTGCCCGTGAACAGCGACACGCGCGAGGGCGTGCAGACGGGATTGGGGCAGTAGGCGCGGTCGAACCGGACGCCCTGTGCGGCGAGCCGATCGAGGTAGGGCGTCTCGGTGAAGCCGCTCCCGTAGCAGCTTAGGCTATCGGCACGCTGCTGATCCGTCGTGACGATGAGGATGTTCGGCTGGGGCATGTCGCGTGTCTCTGTCCAGACGACACTTACGCTTCCAGCAGCTCCCGCGCCTGCTTCGCCAGCGCGACGAGCGCGGCGTGCGGGTCGATCACCCAGCGGGCTTTGCGCACCTGCGCGACCGCCGCATCGAACGGGATGCCGTCGCGCACCGCGAGGAAGAGCGATACCACCGTCGATGACCGGCTGACGCCCGCGTGGCAGTGCACCAGCACTCGCGGATGGCGCTCGAGAATCTGCTGCAGAACCAGCACCGCCGCCGCCAGCGTTCCCGGCGCGTTCCCTTCGCCGTCGATCATACCGACCTTGTGGTACTCCACGGGATACGACGCCCTGGGAGGAACGTCCGGCGGATAGACGATGTCCAGGTCCCACGCCACGTTCAGGACAGCAGTTATGGACTGCTCCCGGAGCAGATCCAGATCGCTCGCGTCGTGTCGGTTCCCGATGGCGATCTCGTCCGTGATGAAGTCGATCAACGGCTTTCCTCTCCAGTAGGGCGCGGTGGGAGCGTGGCGGTTCCGTGGAGCCAGGTGGCGTCGTTCCCGCGTTCGACCACGAGCCGGCCGCTAACGATCACGGCGCGCACGTCGCGCAGGGCTTGGAGCCCTTTCAGCGGGTTCCCGTTCACGGCGAGGATGTCGGCGCGTCTGCCCACCTCGACGGTTCCCGCCTCGACGCCGATGGCGCGCGCCGGTTCGCTCGTCGCGCGGCGGATGGCCTCCATGGGCGGCAAGCTCATGCACCGTGCGCCGACCTCGATGGAGAGCGCGAAATCCTCGTGCGGCATGCCGGGAATGCCCGCGTCGGTCGAGAGGAAATAGGGCAGCCCGGCTTCGCGCATTCTGCCGCGCAGCTCGCCCGTGTGGTCGGCGATCTTGGCGAAGTCGAGAACGCCGTCGGGGTCGAGCGCGGCGCGAAAGGGTCCGCTGAAGTTGAATCCCGCGTAGATGCCCTTCTCGATCATCTCCTCGACGACATTCGGGGCGTAATCGAACCCGCCGGGCGCGTACCACGTGCAGTGCTCGATCGTATCGACACCGGCGGCGACCGAGTAGGCGATCCCCGGCATCGAGAGCGCATGCGAGGCGACCTTGAGTTCGAGCCGATGCGAGTCCTCGACCAGCGCGGTCAACTGATCCTGGCGGTACTGCGCGCCGAAGACGTTGCTGCCCGGCGTGTTCCTGCCGCCGGTGGCGCAGACCTTGATGTAGTCGACGCCCGCCTTGGCGAATTGGCGCACTTTCTTGACCATCTCGTCGGCAGAATCCGCTTCGGCGCCGCAGTAATGGAGATGTCCGCGCGTCGTCGTGATGGGCATGGCGCAGGCGTGGATTCGGGGGCCCGTGACGAGTCCGTCGTCGATGGCGTCACGGACCGCCAGCGTGACGAAGTCCCTGCCGCCGCAGTCGCGGATGGTGGTCACGCCGCTGGCGAGAGCGCCCTGGGCGTTCCGCAGCGTGCGGAAGAAGAGCTCGGAGAGCGGAACCTCGGCGACGTGCGCCATCGAGCGGTCGGGTCGGAAACAGAGATGGACGTGGGCGTCGACCAAGCCGGGCAAAAGCGTCGCGCCGGAGAGGTCGAGAACCTCATCGCCAGCGGGAGGCTGGAACACGGCGTCGCGGGCGCGTATCTCTCGGACGACGCCGTCCTCGACACGGATCGCGGGGCGGGGCACAGGGTCATCGTCGATGCCGGGGATCAGCAGGTCGCCGAGAATCCAAAGGCTCATGCGTTCCTCAGATATCGAAAGGCAGTCACGTCAGGGATGGAGGATAGTCGATACAGCGGGGCGTCTCAACCCGGCACGTCATGACGTGGAACGTCGGTCGGCGTCTGGCGGAGTCCGGCGTCATTCCCGCGAGAGCGGATCGCGCGAAGGGCGGATCGGGCGCGCCTAGCGGTCGGTGAACTCCGGGTCGGGCAACGACGGGAGGGGCGGTTCCGCCTCAAGCCGCAACACGGGCTCCGGCGGCTCTGGACGCGGCGGAAGGGCGTCTTCGAGGGCGTCCAGCAGGCGTTCGAGCGCCGCCGACGTATCGTGCAGCGAGGGCGGGTCGGGCAGCTTCGGCTCGTAGGACGGGAACTCCGGGTCGTTCGGCGACGGGATCGGCTCGACCGGATAGAGCGTCGTCTCCTGCATGAGCCGACTGACCGGGTCCTGGAGCTCCTCCCATGCCCGTTCCCGCTTGCGCCGTCCCAGCAGGTTCGCGGCAGCCGTCGGGGCGCTGTCGAGTCCGCCACGGGCATCCGACAGGCTCGCATCCACCGTGACGCCGAGGGTGTCCGTCAAGAGCTCGCGCTGATCGCGGGGATCGCGGTAGAGCCGGATGGCGCGTCCGTTGCGCCGGGCAGGCGGCTCATGACTCATGGTTGCCCTCCTGTCTCAGGAACAGCGCGGCGAGCCGACGGTATTCGGGCGTCTCCCGAAGCGGATGCGCCTCCGGCAGATCGAGGAACCGAGCGCATCGCGCGAGAAGCTGCGGATCCGTCGGGTCGGCGGACAGCACGCGATGCGCCAGCGAGAGCGCTTCCCGCTGAGCGTCGGCGCGTGTCTCCATCCACACGCGCGCGGCTTGCTCCATCATGAACGTTGCGTAGGTCGTCGTGATGCGGTGGCTCACGGGATCGAGCTCGTGGGCGCGCGAGAAGTCGATCAACGCTTCGTTGAGCCGGTCCTCGCTCGCGGCGACGAGCCCGCGCCGCAGCCTGAGTTGCGCCGCCTCTTGCTGGAGGGTCACGTGGTCGGGCGCGAGGGCGAGCGCTTCTTGGAGGAGCCCAAGTGCCTCGGCGTCCTGCTCCGAGAAGTAGGGATCATCGGCGGCGCGGCGTCCCCGCCTGCCCAGCACGACCCGCGCGCGCACTTCCAGAATCGTCAGGCGCACGATGGCGTGGATGAGCGAACCCATGCGCGTCGTCTCGTAGGCGCGGCGCAGCAGGTCGCGCATGTCGGCGGCGATTCGGATCCGCTCTTCGGTGTTCTGGTTGGCGAGCCCTTCCACCTCCGCCACGATGGCGTCCGACAGACGGGCGAAGATGGGGCCCCAAGCCACTTCGGCGATCACGGAGGAGTGCCCGACCTCGTGGGCGGCGACCACCGCGGTCAAGGCGGTCTCCAGACCTTCGCGCGGCGCTGCCGTGAGCCAGTCGCCGTGCCGCGTCGCCAAGACGTAGACGATCCGCGCATAGCGCCGCTCCGTGGCGTCGGGACTCGTGAAGAGCCCTCGCGCCCGCTGGTGGGCGAACCGCTCGTTGCCCGTCTCCGCCGCCGCGATGAGCGAGCCCAGCGGCGACAGGTAGATCAGCAGGCGTTCGGTCAGCGACGTCGGCTCCAGGTTCAGCGTCGTCGAGAGGATGTCCCGCGCCTCGTCGAGCCGGTGGAGCGTCTCCAACAGATCGCCGCCGTAAGGGAGCACCGCGTCGCGCAGGTCCGAGTTCTCGTCGAGCCATTCGCGCCAGAGCATCGACGTGCGATACTCGCGCAGGAAGTCCAGCACGAGCGCGTCGAGCTCCTCGGACGCAGGATTCGCCCGCAGGACGGAGTCCGTCATCTCGGACGTGAGCGACTCCATCATGCGTGTTCGATGCGCCGCGACGATCGCGGCGACGCGCGTCCAGAACGTCTCGTCCTCGTTGGCGACGATCCACGACTTCGGGTCGTGCCGCTTGAGCCGATCCGCGATCCAACGCCGCCAGTAGCCCTCCAGGTTGAGGAGGGTTCCCCAGAGCGACATGGCGTGACGCCACTTCTCCGGGGTCGGCTCAGTCTGGGCGTCCCAGTAGGCGAAGGTCGCCCACTGATGGAGCGGACGCGGGTCCGTCGGCTCGCGGCGGATGCGCTCGCGCCACTTCGCGACGAGCGTTGCGCTGGAACCGGGGTCCTGGCTCGACAGCAGAGCGAAGACCTTGGCGCGTTCCAGCCAGTCGCGCACCGTCTCGTCGTCTTCGTCCATCTGGACGACCGCTTCGAGCGACCGGGCGACTTCCGACCACCCAAGCGCCTGGAACGCCCGCAGCGCCTGCCGCTTGTAGCCTGTCAGACGCAGCGACTGCGCCGCCGAATCCCATTCCGAGCCCGCCGGAACCTGCTCCAAGCGCTCGATGCCTTCCGTCTCGCGCCGGAGCATGAGGGCGGCGACCCCGTGGGCGTAGAACGCCAGGGGCGAGCGATCCTCGGACGGGAGCTCCTGAACGAAATCGTAGAGCTGCCGCCACACGCGCAGGTGGAGCAGGACGGCGAGCGTCGTCTCCTGCGTGCAGTGCTCGGGAGCCATCGCGCGGAGCATGGCGAGTTCGCGCGCGGTCTTATCGATGTCGCTGGACGAGAGGAACACCTGCACGCGGAACGCCTGGGCATAGGGTTCCCAGGGGCCCCAGTCTCTGCCGAGCGTTTCGAGGATCGCCAGGGTGCTGTCGGGCAGGTTCCGCTCCATCCGGCAGACGGCGGCGAAATAGGCAGCCTCCGTCGCCCACAACCCCTCGTTCGTAAGGGGTTCCACCAGATCGTCGGCGAGCTGCCAATCGCCCATCCGCGCGGCGCAGAGCCCCGCGATCAGCCGATAGACCGGGTCACCCTCCGTGTAGTGGAGCACATCGGACATCAGGTCGTAGGCGATCTGGAAATCGCGCGACGACGGATGGAAGGATTCGGGATACCGCAGCCGCCGGACCGCTTCCGCCGTCCAGCGCTGGACGAGCGCCTCGACGATGGGGCTCTCCGGGTGGCGGTCGATCGCCGTGTTCCAGTGCTGCGTCATCTCCGCTCGGTTGCGAGCCGCCGCCGCGTCTGCGAGCCGGATGTGAAGCCACGCGAGGTCCTCGCGGAGCTTCGGATCGTCGCGCACCAAGAGGCTGGCGCGCCATTGTTGAGCAGCGCGTACCAGGTCGCCCGCCTGCAAGCTGCACATGCCGAGCGCGTAGCGGGCGAAGGCGTCGGCGTCGTCCGCGTCGGCTCGCTGTTCGAAGTATTCCGTCGCGGCGCTGTGGTCTCCGGATCTCAGGGCGACGAAGGCGAGCCGCGCGTGGATCGCCGGATCGTCCGAGTTCTCCATCGCCTTGCGGTACGCTCTCGTTGCTTCCGCCCAGTCCTCGCCCTCCTCCGCGATCCGAGCCAGGGCGAGCCAGGCTCCAGCCATGTCGGGAGCGTATTCGACGGCGTGTCGGAGGAACGTCGCCGCCAGGTCCACGTCATCGTCGATCAGGCAGAGCGCCAGGGCGTAGAGCGTCTTGGGCTGATGCAGGTCGTGCAGGAGCGCTTCGTGAAAGTCCTCCGACGCGCCCTTGCGGTCTCCCAGGTGGAAGCTCGCGCTGCCGCGCGCGTTCAGCGAGGGAACGTGCCCCGGGTTCCGCAGGATCGCCTCCGAGAGCGCGTCGCGGGCGTCCTCCCAACGCTGCCGGGCTAGGAAGGCGACGCCGAGGCGGTAGTAGAGCGTCCAGTCGTCGGACGTATCCAGCAGGATTTCGTAGCGCTCGGCGGCTCCGTCGAGATCACCGGATTCGTAGAGAACATCGGCGAGAAGACGTTCGGCGACTGCGCGCTGTTCCGCCGGGAGCGCGTTCAGGTCGAGTGCCGTCAGCAGGTCGCGCGCTGCTTCGGTTCGCTTGAGGGATATCAAGGCGCGGGCGTATCGCAGGTCTTGCTGGGCGTTTCGCGTCGGAACCCGGTCGAGGAACGCGATGGCGCTTTCCCAGTCGCCCACCTCCTCGGCGATGCGCGACGCCCAGACGGTCGCCCGAAGGTCGTCGGGACGTATCCGCAGGAACCGGTCGAGATGCTCCAAGGCATGCTGGGGATGACCTCGGCGATAGAGAGCGATGGAGAGCTCCCAGAGCGCCGTCGGATGTTGCGGGTCGATGTCCACGGCGCGGTGGAGCGTCGCCAGAGCCGCCTCGTCGTCCGACTGAGCCACCCACGTCGCGTAATCGACGAGGAGCCCCACGTCATCGGTGCGGAGGCTGAACCCGTCGAACGCCCGACGGATGTGCCGCACCTGCGCCTTGCTGAGCCGCGCCCGGCGGACGACGGAGAGCAGTTCCCGGGCGGCTGCCTCGGCAGCGCTGCCGTGGGCAGCCATCGACGTCTCGAAGGCTCCGATGGCTTCCGGAAGCTGATTCGCCGCCAAGTGGCGCTGACCTGCGGTGAGGCGTTCGCGCGAACGCACTTCGCGGTTGTCCGGTTCCCGCGCGTACCATTCCGCGAGGCAGGCGTGCGCGGCGTCGAGGTCCTCGTAGACCAGGTGGCAGTTGGCGAGATGCTCGAGCGTCCAGTGCCACGTCGGGAAATGCGCGGCGAGGTACTCGTTCAACTCCTGACGAACGGGCAGCGTCGGTTCGTCGGGAAGCTCGTTCTGGCGGATCTCGGCGACTCGCCGGATGCGCTGTTCGGCGTCGTCGGGGTCTTCCGCCTGCTTGTACCAGTCGAGATAGATGGGGAACGCGGAGAAGGTCTTGGGGACGTGGTTCAGATAGTAACCGCCGAGAAAGTCGATGTCCTCCGGCTGGAGCGACGTCCACTGCCGGGCGCGGAGATATGCCCCCACGGCGTTGGGCGAGTGGACATGCGCCAACGCGCGCGCCTTGAGGAGCAGGGCGTCGGCGTAGTCGTCCTCCTGACGCGGGACCGTCTCGCCGGAGTCGGGATCGAGGCGTCCATAGGTGTGCAGGGCTCGCGTGGCGATCGCCAGGGCGGTCTTCGCCCGTCCGTGGCGGAGCATCCAGACGCCTTGTCGGAGCAGGACACGGGTGAGAACGTCTTGCATGCGTTCTAGAAGCCAACCCATCTGAGTTCGCCCTCTTTGGGAACGCCGCCTGCAAACGGTCGTCCCGGAGAGCTCGTCGCACAGCCGCAGCGCTGCCAATACGCCACGTTCACGTGAAAAACGTCCAATGCCCATCGAACGGTACACGCAATCGCCGGACGCGCCGCCGACCACGGACGCGCCCGCCGACAGAACCATCTTGCCGAATCCAACGAGATGCGACATATCTCTAGTTGAAGACTCGCCGCGAACGCGACCGGATCTTCGGGTAAGGAGTCCGCGCGATGGACTGGGTCCCATTGATTGTGCCTTCGGCCGTGGCTGCGGCATTGGGTGCCGCAGGTTGGCTTATCGTACGTCGTCTAGACCGGAACAAGGTCACGGCATTCAAGCTCGTAGGCCCGGAACCGCTTCCCGCGCCTAGGACAGACGCACCGAAGCCTGAACTTGCCCCGACTCCCACCTTCGCCCCGGCATCCCTCGGAGACGGGTTCATCGGACGCAGCGACGAACTCGGAGAAGTTCGTCGGCGGCTCGAATCCGCCAACGCCCTTTCGGTGACGGCGCTATCCGGCATCGGCGGCATCGGCAAGACGCAGCTCGCCGCCGAATACGCCGCCCGCCACCGCGACGACTACCCCGACGGCGTCTACTGGGTCGTCGCAGACGAGGGGTCCGCCCGATCCTCGATGGCGAACCAAGCCATCACGTTGGACATCGAAGAACCACATCAGGATACGGCGATCCTCAAGGTGGTTCATGCCCTCCAGCAGAAGACGAAGCCCCTCCTCGTCGTGTTCGACAACGTCGAGAAGTGGGGAACCGTCAAGCCGTGGGTGGATGCGCTACGGGGCGTGAAGGGACACCACGCGCTCGTGACGACGCGGGTCCTGCGCCTCGCCGAAACCGCCGAACTCGACACGATGCGGCTCGACCTGCTGCGCCCCGAAGACGCGCTCGAACTCCTGCTATCGCGCGCCGAGAGCTCCGAGCGACGCCGACCGGAGCCCGGCTCGCCCGAGCACGCCAAGGCGGCGTCCATCACGGAGCGCGTCGGCTACCTGCCGCTGGCGCTGCGCCTCGCCGTCGGTTACCTGAACGCCCGCACGGACGTCTCCTTCGAGGACTACGACGCGATGCTCGAAAAGATGGGTTGCGTCGCCGTGCTCGATGAGTCCAACCCCGACGACTACGTGCGAGGCGTGCGCGCGACGTTCGGGACGACCTGGGAACGCCTGACGGAAGACGGGAACCTGATCGACGCCAAGCAGGTCGTCGTCGCGGCGGCGTTCCACGCGCCGAACTCGATCGGGTCCGACCTGCTCGCGGCGGCAAGCGGCCTGTCGGATGCGCCTCCCTCTCCGACGCGCTTCGCGAACGCGCTGCACGAGGCGCGGCAGATCGGCATGCTCGATGTGGCGGACGCGGGACGGATCGTCTGCCATCGGCTGATTCAGGAGTTCGTGCGGGAGAAGGTCGCCGAGGAACCGGAGGCGGAGCAGGAGGCAGCGCTCTCGGTCGCGCGGGCGTATGCGCCGTTGATCCACGTCGAGGATGCCGAGCTCGTGACGCGGCTGGGAGCGCTGCGGTCCGAGGTTCCCCACATGATCGCCGTCTTGGAGCGCGTCAGGGCGCTCGGGCTCGGCGGCGATGTAGGCGAGTTCGTGTTGGACGTCGGCAGGCTGATGCGGGAGATCGCCGACTTCGCCCGCGCGAAGGAGTACCTGACGTGGGCGCTCGAACTCGCGGAAGCCAAGTACGGCGAAGACCACCCCACCGTCGCGATCGGCGTGAGCAACCTGGGCGGCGTTCTGCGAGCCCAGGGCGATCTGCTGGGGGCGAAGGCTTGCTTCGAGCGCGCCTTATCTATCTTCGAGACGCTCCTTGGACAAGCGCATCCCAACGTCGCCACACTCGTGAACAATCTGGGCAGCGTTCTGTGTGACCTGGGCGATCTGCCGAGGGCGAAGGCGTGCTTCGAGCGCGCCCTGCCTATCTTGGAGACTGCCCTTGGCAAAGACCACCCCACCGTCGCGATGTGCGTGAACAACCTGGGCGGCGTTCTGCACGACCTGGGCGATCTGCCGGGCGCGAAGGCTTGCTTCGAGCGCGCCATTCGCATCGATGAAGCGGCGTACGGGAAAGACCATCCCGAAGTCGCAAGGGACGTGAACAACCTGGGCGGCGTTCTGCGAGACCTGCACGATCTGGAGGGGGCGAAGGAGCACTTCGAGCGCGCCCTCCGCATCGACGAAACGGCGTACGGCAAAGACCACCCCGAAGTCGCGAGGGACGTGAACAACCTGGGCGGCGTTCTTCTACAACTGGGTGATGTGGCAGGTGCGCGACAATGCACCGAACGCGCGCTTCGCATCTGCGAGCAGTTCCTGGGTCCTGACCATCCCCTGACCCGGCAGTCTAGGCAGAACCTCGAAATCGTCGAAGCCCAGATGCGCCGGTAAGCCGCTGCGTCCGGTTCCCTCGCCCTCTCCGTCCATATCGAGGGAGAAGGTTGGGATGACGGCACGCACGGATCGACACCCCAACGCGCGGCAGACGTACGCGACAGAAAGGGCTCCCCATGCCTGAGACGGGGATATGGCTTCCGACCTGCGACGGTTCCCGTGAGTACTACATCCCTCGCGCGCGTCTCTTCGGGCAGCCGCCTCGGGCCTCCCAACCCGCGACTCCGGTCCGTGAAGTGGACGCCGCCGTCCACATCGTCATCAACCCCGACTACGCCGGCAGCGAGACCGAGTTCGACCTGAGCGTCGTCGATTGGACCAAGACGGCGGAGATCCGCGAGCACATCTGGAACGCAGGATTGGGCGTCGCGGATGGCATGGATACGGCTCAACGCGACATCCTGCCGCGTGGACACGTCGCCTATCTGCTCCAGCAGACCGCCGAGCAGGCGAACGGACGCCGCTGGTACTTCGGCGCTGGAACCGATGACATCCGCGCGTTCGATCCGAGCAATCGGGCGATCGCCCAGGCGTACATCCGGCAGGTGAGAGAGATTCAGTCGCTCGGCGGGAAAGTCGCCGTGTTCCCGACACCGTATCTCGCCGGGCGGACCGAATCGGACTTCGTCGAGGTCTACAGCGCCATCGACGCGGCGGCGGAAGGTCCCCTGCTGGCTCACTGGCTCGGAGAGATGTTCAACGCGCGGATGAGGGGCTACTTCCCCGGCGAGTCGTTCTACCGAGTCATGGAGCTTCCCAACTTCGAGAGCGCCAAGATATCGCTCCTGGATGAAGACCGGGAGATCGACATCCGACGGCGGCTCGCCGCGTTGGGCAAGATCGTCAAGACGGGCGACGACTACCACTACGTCGAGCTCATCGAGGGAACGGATCATCCGGTCGCCGCTGGGGTTTACGAGTCATCGGGCGTTCGCTATCCTTTCGGAGACTTCAGCCACGCACTGCTGGGCTGCATGAGCCTGTTCGAAGACGTGGCAGAGCAAGCGCTGAACGCCCTGGCGGCAGGCGATATCGAGCTCTACCGGCGGTGGCTCCTGCCGACGGTTCCGCTGTCCTACTGGGTGTTCCAGGCTCCGACGGCGGCGTACAAGCACGGCGTCGCGACGGTCGCCATGCTGCGCGGCAAGCAGGAAAACGACCTGCTGCTACCCAGCAACTCGCACCAGCGGGGGCTTCTGCATCGGGTCGGCATCTACCGGTTGATGGACCTGGCGGGGCTCTTCACCGAGGACGAATCCCTTGAGGCGTACCGAAGGCATATCGAGCCCCACGTCTGACGCATCCAACGGTCACGCTGCGCCCGCATCGTCTGAACCCATGTGCCAATGAGGAAAGGGGGCAGCGCGCCCAATCCCCGCAGCGTCACCTGGCGAGCCATCCTCATCGCTCTGTTGCTGGGCCCGCTCAACTGCTACTGGGTCATCCAGATCGAGATCGTCTGGTACTCCGGGCACCCCACCTGCGCGTCCATCTTCTACAACGTCGTCTTCAGCCTGCTGGTCGTTGTGCTGCTCAACCTGGCGGTGCGGCGCTTCTTCCCGTCCGTCGCGCTGACGCCGGGCGAGCTCCTGACGATCTACGTGATGATCGGGATCATGTCGACGATCGCCTCGCACGACATGCTCCAGATTCTCATCCCGTCGATCCCGCACGTCTTTCGCTTCGCCACGCCGGAGAACGAGTGGCAGACGCTCATCCAGCCCCATCTGCCCACGTGGCTGACGATCCGCGATACACAGGTGATGGACGGCTACTATGACGGCGGCGTGTCGTTGTTCACGCGGCACAACCTGCTGGCGTGGATGGGCCCGATGCTCTGGTGGGGCGGGTTCATCTTCGTCCTGCTGTTCGTGATGCTCTGCATCAACGCGATCGTCCGCAAGGCGTGGACCGAAGACGAAAAGCTGAGCTACCCGATCATCCAGGTTCCGCTTGCACTGAGCGACGAGAAGGGCGCAGCGGGGCTGTTCCGCAACCCGGTCATGTGGGCGGCGTTCGCCCTGGCGGGCGGCATCGACCTCATCAACGGGTTGAACCACTTCTTCCCGTCGATCCCGGTGATACCCGTCAAGTTCTCGCAACTGGGAACCGTCTTCACGCAGAAACCGTGGAACGCCATCGGACGCCTGCCGTGGCCCCTCTACCCGTTCGCGGTCGGGCTGGCGTTCTTCCTGCCGCTGGACCTGTGCTTCTCCATCTGGTTCTTCTACCTGTTCCGCAAGGGGCAGCAGGTGCTCGCGGCGGCGGCTGGCCTTCGTAATCTGCCGGGGTTCCCCTACCTGAACGAGCAGTCATCCGGCGCGTGGATCGGCTTGGCGGCGCTGGCGATCTGGATATCCCGCCGCCATCTGGGTCAGGTGATCCGCACGGCGCTGGCGGCGACGCCCGACCGGAAGGAGATCGACGAGTCGCGGGAACCGATGCCCTACCGCTGGGCGATTGGCGGGTTCGTCGTCGGTGTGCTCGCCCTGGTGGGATTCTCCGTCCAGGCGGGCATGTCGCTCTGGAGCGCGGTGCTCTTCTTCGCCATCTACTTGGGCATCTCGACGGCGATCGCGCGCATGCGGGCGGAGCTGGGTCCCCCAACGCACGAGCTGACGCCCATGAACGCCGAGCACATCCTCGTCGACATCTTCGGGTCGAGACGCCTCGGCGCTCCCAGCCTGACGATCATGACGATCTACTGGTTCTTCAACCGCTCCTATCGGAACCATCCAATGCCCGTGCAGTTGGAAGCCTACAAGATGGCGGAGCGGGCGCGCATGGACAACCGCCGCCTGAGTTGGGCGATCCTGCTGGCGGTCGTCGTCGCGGTTCCCGCCTCGTTCGCGTCGCTGCTCCACATGAGCTACAACACGAACACGGCTCCCGGGTACTGGTTCGGGTATGAAACGTTCAACCGGCTGACGGGTCGGCTCATGTCGCCGACCGACCCCGACCTGCCTGCCATCTTTTTCCTGGCGGTCGGATTCGTCTTCACGTTCTTCCTGATGGCGATGCGGATGCAGTTCCTGTGGTGGCCCCTCCACCCGGCGGGATACGCCCTCTCGACGAACTTCGGGATCGACTACATCTGGTTTTGCCTCGTCATCGCGTCGATTGCGAAGGCAGCGATCCTGCGATATGGTGGGCTGAAAGCCCTCCAGCGAGCGACGCCGTTTTTCCTGGGACTCATCCTCGGCGAGTTCACCATCGGGAGCTTCTGGAGCGCTCTCAGCGTCATCATGCAGGAGCAGACGTACACGTTCTGGATCTTCTGATCGGAAGGACACGGCGATGCGGTTCGGGATCCGCGACGGGATGCTCCGCGTTCCGCTGGAACAGCAGTTTGCGAAGGCGAAGGAGCTCGGCTTCGACGGGATCGAGATCTGCCTAGGCGGCAACTACCAGGCGAGCCCGCTCTTCAGCGAAGCGGGTATCGACCAGCTTCGCGCCCTGAGCGACGCGTCGGGGGTCGCGGTGTCGTCGTTCTCGCCCGGCGGGTTCACGAGCTACACGTACCTCCACCCGGACGACGAGCGGCGCACCGAGGGACTCCGCATGCTGAACCACCTCTCGCGCGTCGCGCCGGAGTTCGGCGTGAAGGTGATCCTTGTGCCGTTCTTCGGCGACGGGACGATCCCAGCGGAGCGCTCGCTCGATCCGCGCCTCGTGGACGGGCTCAAGCGGACGGGCGAGGTCGCCGGCAAGTACGGCGTGACGCTGGGCATCGAATCGACGTTGAGCGGCGAGCAGCATCACGCGCTCGTCCACGCTGTCAGGCTGTCGTCCGTCGGGGTCTACTACGACATGGGGAACGCGACGAACTACGGCTACGACTCGCCAGCGGAGATTCGGTCGCTGGGTCCGCACATCGCGCAGATCCACATGAAGGACCTCGGCGGCAAGCACTTGGGCGAGGGCGGCGTCGATTTCGACGCGGTCGGCGCGGCGATCCGCGACATCGGCTATGACCAGTGGCTCGTGCTGGAGACGCCGACAGGAGACGTTCCCGACGAAGGGAACCGGCGGAACCTCGCGTTCACGCAGGCGCTGGCAAGCTAGCGCACGCCCCGCATCACGACACGCTAACATGAATATGCCGGATGGAGCCCTTTCCAGCCATGAGAGGGCGTCCGTATGGGTGACGGAATGGGTGGCAGAGGAGGATTACCATGGCGCTGACGGCAGAAGAACGCGCGTTCTTCGATGACAACGGTTTTCTCGTGAAGCGGGGGCTCGTCACGGGCGATTGGCTGCGGCAGATTCAGCAGGAGGTGGACGGACTGCACGAGGCGATGGCGGCGGAGACGCCCCAGGGCGTCGGCGTCTCTTGGGAAGAATACGACGACCCCGCCAAGCCGAAGCGCATTCGCCAGTTGATGCACGGCGAGCTCGTCAGCGACGGGCTCAAGCGGCTCGTCCACTCGGACGAGGTTCTCGACGTCCTCGAACCCATCATGGGTCCCGACATCTCGCTGTTCCACTGCAAGTTGCTCATGAAAGCCGCCTACGACGGGACGATCACGCCCTGGCACCAGGACTACGGTTACTGGCATCGCAAAGAGAACCGTCCGTTGATGATGAACTGCATGCTCTCCATCGATGACGCGGACATCGAGAACGGCTGCATTCAGTTCGTGCCGGGGAGCCACAAGGGCGGTCTGCTAGAGCACGACCGGCGGAACACCTCCTTTGGCGTCTTTCTGCCGGGGTACTTTCAGAAGCGCGAGGACGCCGTACCGGTCGAGATGAAGGCAGGCGACGCCGTGTTCTTCGGGCCCCTGGTCATTCACGGATCGGACGCGAATCCGTCGCCGCGCGACCGCCGG
This sequence comes from Candidatus Poribacteria bacterium, assembly GCA_016866785.1. Lineage (NCBI taxonomy): Bacteria > Candidatus Poribacteria > Candidatus Poribacteria bacterium. The sequence continues at coordinate 19,825 of VGLH01000008.1, read as the reverse complement.
GCGGTCACCGTCGCCTACGACGTGACCGGCAACGGCTACTGCCGTTCCGTCGTGCGCGGCAAACCGTGGGACCAGAAGAACTTCTGAGTGTTCGCCGAGCCGCCAGGGGTAGATCGCGAACGCGGCCGTGGCAGGAGCAGTCTCCAGCACGTCAGCGCTACCCGAACGGGCGAGTTGTCGATGGCGGACGTCCGGTACGCGCAACCGATCGTGCAGCCGGGCTCACACCCCTTCCGGCGATCGCCGTACCGACGCATGTCTCGGCGAGAGTATTCCGATAGCGCAACATCGAGACGCCCGCGCTGCGAGGCGCAATACTGAACCCGTCCTGCTTCGTCCACGTAGAGATATCGCCGTCCCGCCCGGCAGCGCCAGTCGGGCGTCTCACCGCGTAGAAGCCGAGCTCCGTATGTCCGTTCGATGGCGGGCATCCCCGTCGCCCGGCGGAAGTGGGATTCCCACAGGCTCACATACGGCTCCCCGTGGATCATGATGCGCCCATGAGAGCCATGGACGAGTCCGATCGTCACCGGGAAGCCCATCGATTCCACTGTCGTTACGAGCTCTGTGAACTCATCCGCATTCTGCGGACAGAGCACGATGTTCACGTTCACCGAGAATCTCGCCGCTGCTCTGAGCAGCTCCAACTGCCTGCTCAGGCTCTTGAGCGACTTGATAATGAAGAGGTCGGGCGAAGGCACGGCCGCGTCGATGCTCAACTGCAGATAGTCGAGCCTGGCGTCGTTCAGCGCACGGATCATCTCGTCTGTAAGCAGGAACCCGTTTGTGATGATGCCGGCGACGCGCCGCCGAGAGATGTAGCGGATCAGTTCGACGACGTCTGGATGCAGCAACGGCTCCCCGCCGAGAAGCGATATGGACGCGGTTCCGAGTCGATGCAGGACGTCGATGCGCTCTTTCGCCACGTCTGTCGGGACCGGCAGCGATGTGCGGTCGTACTCGTGGCAATACCCGCAGCTCAGGTTGCAACGTCTCGTAACGACCAACTGGGCGTCAATCGGCGATCTCCGCGCCAGCGTGTTCCATGCAACGCGGATAGGGTGGCGGATCCGCATCGGACTCCCTTTCTGTATCCGACGATGTCGGCTCAGCCGCGCGCGCCTTTGCGTCTGAGCTTCGAGCCGAGAAACGTCACGCCGAACATCGCGACGAACGATAGGACAAGCACCCATAGCGGTATGTGAATCGCATGCCCGACGGATGCCAGTGCGTAGAACCGGGGCAGTCGTCCGACCATCAGCGCGGCGAGGTACCGCCCCATCGGATAGCGAGTCGAGAGAGCCAGGAACTTCACGGGGTAGAACGGAAACGGGGTCAGAGCGGCAAAAACGATCAACAGGAACGGCGCTCTGTCATAGACGCGGACCGGCCACCGATAGAGCCGACGTTCGACGAAGTGGCGCCGGATCTTTGCGAGGTGCAGCACGGGGTTCAGCGTCGCGTAATCGATCGAGCCGGACAGGAGCGCGCCGACTCCCGCCGCTGCCGTGACCCACATCGGCGCGTAAAGCGCAGAGTAGTAGAACAGGAACGGCTCGTACGGAAGGAGGGAGATGTAGGTGTTCGTCAGGACGGTGTAGAGGCAGAGATAGACCAGCCCACGCCCGGGCGGATAGATCAGCCAAGCAGCGGACAGAATGACTCCCACCGCCAGGATCGCGGATGAGATGGCGATCAGACGTGTCGCGGTATGCGGTCGTACTGCATCCATGGAGGCGATGGTAGCGCTCCTAACCGTCAGCCGCAACTAGGATGAGTCACGCCGTCACGGTCGCCTATGACGTGACCGGCAACGGCTACTGCCGTTCCGTCGTGCGCGGCAAACCGTGGGACCAGAAGAACTTCTGAGGCTGCTGGACGGAGCTTGGGCGTGCACCGTCAGCCGGCGACCCGACGACGTTGTGACATAGGCGATGATAGCAGCGTTGTTGGTCTACAGCGCTCGCGTGTAGCTGTAGGGTCGCGCCGTGGCTGCCCGTTCCGTCACGAGTGCCGAACGGTTCGCCGTCTGTGGAGTCACACGAGGCTCGATCGGCAGAGCCCGACAGCCATGCATTGACACAAGATTCGCCCTGATGTAGCGCCCACTTAGAACCTCTAACAAAAGGTGGCGCTGCGGTTATCCTCCCGGTGAAAGGGAGGAACGATGGCAAGACCGTTGGTGACCGATGACTTGTGGGAGATCGTCGCATCGTCGTTTTCAACGGATCTATGCCGATCGGGCGTATGACTCGCAGCGACATCGGCAAGAACTCCGTCACGCGGGATTCGACCGCATCTGGCGCGACGCAGCCAGCCGGTTGCCATCGGACTCGCGTTCGTACAGACTGGGAGCCAAGCGATTGGCTCCCTTTCTCGTGCCGCACTCAGGAGGCGCTGGTGAAGCTCCGGTTGTTAGGACTACTGCTTTGCCTCGGGTCGGCGGCAGCGACAGCGAACGCTCGTTACCAAGTCAGCGCACCCGCTGGTGACCGACCAGCACAGATCGACCGCGAGGCGGGTATTGCGGTCCTTCCGAACGGGCGCATCGTTCGCCCCGTCGGCGACTTGGTCACCGTGGCTCCCCATCCCTACGGGCTGGCGCTCAGCCCCGACGGCAAGATCGCCGTCACCGCCAACAGCGGAACCGGGCCCTTCTCGCTCTCCGTCGTCCGGGGCATCGACACCGACTCGCCGACGGTGACGCAGATACCGCCCGGCGTCGAGACGGACTCCGGCATCTTGAACGCCGTCTTCATGGGACTCGCCTTCCTTCCCGACAGCCGCCGGCTTGTGGCAGCCGGAGGCGACGACGGCACGATCATGGTCTGGGACGTGCTCGACGGGACACGGCTCCAGACGATCTCCTGCGACGTGCCGGTGAACGGCAAGGCGTTCGAACACTCGTACATCGGCGATCTCGTCCTGGCGCGGGATGCGCGGACAGTCTACGCCGTCGATCAGGCGAACTTCCGCGTCGTCGTCGCCGATCTCGAGACAGGACAGGTCACTGGGAGCGTCCGCGTGGGTCGGTACCCGTTCGGTATCGCGCTCGCTCCAGACGAGGGGACACTCTACGTCGCCAACGTCGGCATGTTCGAGTACCAGACCGTCGAGGGTTACGACGGGACCGAAGCCACGGCGATGGAGTTCCCCGCCTTCGGATTCCCATCGCCCGAAGCCGAAACGGGCGTTACGCTGCCCGATGGCAGACACGTCCCCGGTTTGGGCGACCCGAACGCCCCGGAGTCGTTCTCGGTCTGGGCGGTCGATACGACGACGCTGGAAGTTACGGCGCGGATCAAGACCGGCGTCCTCGTCGGCGAGCTTGTCGAGGGAATCCCTGCCGTCGGCGGGTCGTCCCCGAACTCGGTCGTCGTGTCCGACGACTACGTCTTCGTCAGCAACGGGAGCAACGACACGGTGTCCGTCATCGCCCGCGACCGGCACACGGTCGTCGCCGAGGTTCCGCTGCGGCTCCATCCGGCGGTTAACGCATGGCGCGGCGCGATCCCGTTCGGCCTGGCTCTGTCGCCGGACGAGCGCTCGCTGTATGTCGCGGCTTCCGGCGTCAACGCCGTCGCCGTGATCGACACGCGGCTCCTCTCCGTACAGGGCTACATCCCGACGGCGTGGTTCCCCAGCAAGATCGCCGTCACACCCGATGGCAAGCGACTGGTCATCGCGAACGCGAAGGGCTTCGGATCCGGACCCAACGGCGGAACCGACTTCGTGCCGGGCCCCGAAGGAAGGAACGTCGGGCGGCTGATGAAGGGCGTCGTCCAGGTGTGCGACATCCCGTCACCTGACGCGCTGCGGGCGATGACCCAGCAGGTCGTCAACGCCAACTTCGCCATCGAACGCGCCAGCGATCCAGCGGAACCCAACTGGAGCGATCGCATCCGCTACGTCGTCTACATCGCCAAGGAGAACCGGACGTTCGATCAGGTGTTCGGGGATATGCCGGGCGTCGACGGCGACCCGACGCTGGCGACGTACGGCGCGGGCAGGCGCGTCGTCAACGCGGCGGGGAGCCTCGCCGTCGAGGACGTGACCGTCATGCCCAACCATCGCCGGCTCGCGGCGCAGTACGCGATGTCCGACAACTTCTACTGCGACTCAGACCACTCGGCAGATGGTCACCGCTGGCTCGTCGGCGTCTACCCGAACGAGTGGGTCGAGACGAGCACGTCGGCGTCCTACGGCGGACATCGGCGGCACATCACGACGAGTTCAGCGCCAGGACGCCGCGCCGTCACCGGAGCCAGCGGCGCGATCTACCCCGAAGACTACAACGAGGCGGGTTCCATCTGGGAGCATCTCGAACGCAACGGCGTGTCCTTCCGCAACTTCGGACTCGGATTCGAGTTCGCGGGTAGCTTCGAGCGGCAGGAGCACCGGTTCACCGGCATCCGCCTACCGCTCAACTACCCCATGCCGCAAGCCCTGTTCGAGCGCACGTCGAGGCAGTTCGCGACCTACAACATGAACGTGCCCGACCAGTTCCGTGCGGACATGTTCGAGCAGGAGCTGCGCGAGCGATGGCTGAGCGGCGCGGAGCCCTTCCCGCAGCTCATCACGATGATGCTACCCAACGACCACGGCGCGTCGGAACGCCCCGACGACGGCTACCCGTTCCGCGAGTCCTACATGGCAGACAACGACCTCGCGCTGGGACGCGTCGTGTCGATGCTCTCCCGGACGCCCTACTGGCGCGAGATGGCGATCTTCGTCACCGAGGACGACGCTCAGGGCGGCCTCGATCACGTGGACGCCCATCGCAGCCTATGCATGGTCATCAGCCCGTGGGCGAAGCGCGGCTACCTCTCGCGGCGGCACGCCAGCTTCGGGTCGATCCTCAAGACGATGGAACGTCTGCTGGGAATCCCGTATCTGAACCAGTACGACGGTGGGGCATCGCTGCTGGACGACTGCTTCACCGACACGCCGGACTTCTCGCCCTACGACGCCGTGCCAGTTCACCCGGAGGTGTTCGACCCGTCGAAGGCGCTCGATCCGTTCGACGCCGAGTTCGACTGGAGCCGCGTTAACGAGGGACCCATTCTCGACGATCCGGCGGACTTCGTCGACGAACTGGAGCGGGAAGCTGAGCGCGTGTCGCCAGCCCGTTAGGCGTCGCCGAGGAGCGTTTCGACCGCACGGAGCTTGTCGTCGGCGGTCTGCGGCTTGTCGGTTCGCGTCCCGATCCGAACGGAAGTCGAGATGCGTGGCACTCCGAGCGCGTGCAGTTCCTCGTGGCAGCGGCGCAGCGCCGCCATGATGTCGTCGAACTCGCCCTCGACGTTCGTGCCGTAGGCGTGCAGGCGGGCGTTGAGCCCGGCGTCGCGCAGGATGCGATGGGCGACCGTGACCTGCTCCGAGACGGAGGTCCCGACGCCCAGAGGGATGATGCAGATGTCGGCGATGGCGTACATGCGCGCTTCCTTTCACGAGGGGGACCCTACGGTCAGTCTACCACGCCGCCGACCGTGCCTGCCGGATCGAGTCGCGCTATGAGCGCGAGTCACCCGGATGCCCTGATCGTGGGCGGGGGCGTCATCGGTCTGGGAATCGCCTCCGAGCTCGCCCGTCGCGGCGCGCGCGTCCGGGTTCTGGAGCGCAACGCGGCGGTCGGGTGCGAAGCGTCGTGGGCTGCGGCCGGTTTCCTCCATCAGCGCGTGACGACGCAGGACGCCTACGGCTGGCTCTCACGCGAGGGACTGGCTCGCTACCCCGCATGGGCGGACGACCTTCTGGAACGCACGGGAATCGACATCGGCTTCCGCCCGCGCGGAGGGCTCGAGCTCGCCTTCTCGCCAGAGAAGAGGGCATCGCTCCCGCGCTTCCTGCTGATGCAGCAACGTCGCGGGCTGGGAGCTCGGTGGCTGGAGCCTTCTGAGGTCCGCGACATGGAGCCGGCGGTCAGCGAGTCCGTCTTGGGCGGCGTGTTCTTCCCGCACGATGCCCAGGTGCGTCCGCCTCGGCTCCTGCGGGCGCTCAACGAAGCCGCGCGAGGCTTGGGCGCGGAGGTGGTGACGAACGCGCCTGTCGATGGCATCCTATCGTCGCCGGACGGCTCCGTCGTGGGCGCTGCCGCAGGTGGCGTCGAGCATCAGGCTGGCACGACGGTGCTCACGGCGGGCTGCTGGTCGGGACAGATCGATGGCGGTGTCCGGCTGCCGGTGAGGCCCGTTCGGGGACAGATGCTTCGGATGTCCGCGCCGGACGGGCTGCTCAGCCGGACGGTCAACGCCGATGGAGCCTATGTCGTCCAGCGAGACGACGGCACGCTGATCGTCGGCTCGACCCAGGAGGAGGTCGGGTTCGACAAGTCGACGACAGAGGACGGCATCGAGTCGCTCCGGATCGGAGCCATCCGGGCGTTCCCGGCTCTTGCCGACGAGCGCGTGCTGCAGACGTGGGCGGGGCTGAGGCCCGCTCCGGCGCGGCGGTTCCCCTACATCGCCGAGCTCCGACCGGGCTTGTGGGTCGCGACGGGTCACTTCCGGACGGGGATTCTGCTCGCACCCTCGACGGCGCACGTCGTCGCGACGGCGATCCTGGACGGCGTGTCGCCCGTGAACCTGGACGACTTCCACCCAGACCGCGACGCGCGGTCGGTTCGTGGTCAGAGCAAAGGAGAACGACATGCGTGAGGTGCGGTGGGAACGCATGTTCCCGGACGAGTTGGAGCGAGCGTTCGCCCAGTGTCCCGTCGTCTACTTCGCCTACGGGCTGTGTGAGCCGCACGGGCCCCAGAACGCCATCGGACTGGACGCGCTCAAGGCGCATGCCATCGCCTGCCGCGCGGCGCACGAGCACGGCGGGATCGTCGCGCCGCCGGACTACTGGCACATCCACGAGGTCGGCGGGTACGCCGCATGGGCGCACCGATCCGTCGGCGAAGTTGAACGCGCCTGGATGACCGCCGTCCCGCCGTGGATGCACTTCAAGAACATCTGCTACCAGATTCGGGCGGCGGACTCGCTCGGCTTCCGCGCAGCGATCCTGCTGACCGGGCACTACGGGCCCAACTGGCAGGACCTCAAAACGCTTCTCGATATCATTCAGCCCCACGTCGGCGCGCGGCTCTACGGGCTGCCCGACTTCGAAGCGAACCAGCCGGGATTCGCGGGCGACGGCAAGAGCGGCGGTGACCATGCCGGTCGTGTCGAGACGTCGCTGCTGTGGGCGCTGGAACCTGAGTGCGTCGACGTGTCGCGCATCCCGCCGGTCGACGCACCGGGGCCCCACTTCGCGATGGGAGGCAACGCGCGCGAGTCGAACCGGCAGATCGGCGAGCGCATGGTTGCCGACGAGGTCGGCTGGCTGGGCGACAAGGCGCGCGAACTGCTCGCCGACTACGAGCACGTGCAGCCGACGCAGCGGCTGGTGACCTTCGAGGAGGTCGAGCGTGTCTGGGAGAGCATCGTCGCGCCGGCGCTCAAGGGCTTCCGCACGATGACGCAGCAGTGGAGCGAGAGCGAGCAGTTGCCGTCGGATTCGGTCTGGCAGCGGAACTGGCGGATTCCGGACCGGACGTGACTGTCGCAACATGGGGGTGACATGAACGCTCAGGAGATGTTCCTGTTCGATCTCGGTGGCTTCTTGATCGTCCCGGGCTTGCTGACGGCGGACGAGGTCGCCGCGTTCAACGCAATCATCGACCGCGACCGCGCCGCGAACCCGCGCAAGGGTGTCTCGTTCGACTTCATGCGGCTCGACGCGTCGTTCCGCGCTCTCATCGATGACCGGCGCATCCTGCCGTACATGCGGACGATGTGCGGCGAGCATGTGCGGCTCGACCACACCTACGGTCTGGAGATGACGCGCGGCGAGGGTCACTCGAACCTGCACGGCGGGCCCTACCGAGACAACGGCTCCCACTACTACGCGTGGCATCAGGGACGCATGTGGAACGGGCTGGTCGTCATCAGCATCGCGCTTGCGCCGCAGCGTCCCGGCGACGGCGGGTTCATCGTCGTGCCCGGATCGCACAAGTCGAACCTGCCGCTGCAGATGGATCACGACGGCGACCGTGTTCTCCAGCCAGCCCTGGAGCCCGGAGACGCGATCCTGTTCACCGAGGCGCTCGTCCACGGGACGCGCCAGTGGCAGGCGGACCACACGCGGCGGTCGCTCCTGCTGAAGTACAACGCGGGACACATGACTTGGGGCAGGCCTGAGTCGCTCGACTGGCTTCGAGCGGAGTCGGCGTCGCCGACACGCTCAGCCCTGCTGGAGCCGCCCTACGTCGGCGGCCGCAAGCCCGTCCCGCGCGACGACGGCTGATGGCGAGCAGGTGTCGTTCCCAGTGGTTCGTTTCGGAAATCGGTGACAGTCCCGTAGGGGCGGGTCTGAGACGCGCCCCTACCACTCAGGACGACACCAGGATCAGAGCGTGTAGTACGGATCGTACCGCTGGATCGGGAGCCGTACGGCTGCCCCAGTCTCGACGGACTTGTAGATCGCCTTTGTCACTTCGAGCTGCGGACGCGTGCTCGCGCCGGAGATGAAGAGCTGGGAACCCGTGCGGATCGCCCGAATGAAGTCGACGAACTGCCCTGGCATCCCCTCGGTGCCTACGGCGGGCGTTTCGCGTTCGAGCTTCGCTGCGAGAGCTTCCGCGTAGCCTTTCTCGGCGGAGCCGATAGCGTACTCGGGAATGACGGCGATCGACGCGCGTTCGCCGAAGATCTCGATGCGCTGACTGGGCATCTTCGGGTTCGGATGCGCCGACGTGCTCGCTGTGATCTGCCCGAACGCGCCGCCCGCGAACGTCAGCAGCGCGACGGACGTGTCCTCGACCTCAATGTCGTGCGTGAACGTCCCCATGCGGGCGTAGACCTCGTCCGCGGCTCCCATGAGCCACAGATAGAGGTCGATGGCGTAGCGGCCGTGGTGGTAGGTGGCTCCGCCGCGCTCGCCCTTCCATGTCCCGCGCCAGGCGTCCATGTCGTAGTAGTCCTGCCCTCGGTGCCACAGGACGTCCACGTTCCCCATGATGATCCTGCCGAGGTCGCCGTTCTCGATGGCGCGCTTCGCCATCATCGCCGTCCGGTGGAACCGCGTATGCCCGTACTGAACGGTGAAGACGACGCCGGGCGCCTTCGCAGCGGCGATCATCGCGTCCGCCTCGGACAGGCTGCCGGAGATGGGACCCTCGCAGAAGACGTGCTTGCCCGCCTGCGCCGCCGCGATTGCCGGGCCCGAATGGGCGAACGGCGGCACGCAGATGTTGATGGCGTCGATGTCGGCTTCGGCGATCATCTTCTCGTAGTCCGTGAACACGGCGGCTTCGCGGGCAGATGCGCGGCACGCCTCGATCTGGCGGTTCCGTCGCTCGTACGCCGCCGTCGTGTCCGTCTGGGCGGCGCGTGTTTCGAGCTCCTCGGCGCGCTTGGCGTATGTGTCCCGCACGACGGTCGACCGGCTCCGCGCCTTCGCCTCGTCGATGTCGCAGACGGCGACGATCTCGGCTTCTTCGCTGAGATGCTCGGCGTAGATGCGGATGTGCGATGGCGAGATGCCACCACAGCCGACGATCCCGATGCGCAGTCGGTCGGACATGGAACCCTCCGAGAGCCCTGGCGCGGGCGATGTGCGTCAGTCGGCGAACCGCCGATCGGTCGCCGCAGGTTCGACGTAGAGCGTCTTCTCGTGCGTGTAGGTGACGAAGCCAGCCGCCGTACCCTTGGGCCGGACGACGTACTTCGCGAAGGTGTAATCCACGGGAACACGGTTCGACGTGCGCCCCTTGCTGAAATATGCGGCGAGCCCAGCCGCTTCGAGTAGAACCGGCATCGGAATCTGCGTCTTGCGCTCCGGGTTCCGCACAATGACATGGGAGCCCGGTATCTGCTTGGCGTGGAGCCAGATGTCGTCCTTGCGGGCAGCCCGCGTGACGAGCCACTCGTTCTCACGGTCGTTGCGCCCGATGAGTATCTGCCACCCGTTGGCGGTCGTAACGAGGCGGTACGGCGTGTCCGCCTTGCGCTTCTCGCGCCGCCGGGATCGATCCGGATCGGCGACCCAGCCTAGCTCGATGAGCTGCGCGTGGAGTTCCGTAGCCGCCTCCAGCGAGTCAGCCGACTCCAGGGCGACGCGCTTCTCCTCGACCCATTCCAGCTCTTGCTCGGTGTCGAAGACGTGCTGACGGATGATCGCTGCCCCGCGCTTCGCCTTCTGGTATCGGCGGAAGTATGCCTGTGCGTTCTCGGCGGCGTTCTTGTCGGATTCCAGCGGAATCTGGACGATGGGCGCGTCGGGCTCGAAGTAGTTGGGGACGGACGCGGTCTCGGCGCGAGGTTCGATTCGGTCGAGCGACGCGAGAAGCAGATCGCCGTAGACGCGGTACTCGCTCGCCTTCTCGGCGGCTGAGAGCTCGACGGTCAGGTCGGCGATCTTCCTCGCTAGCGATCGTTCGCGCCGATCCAGGGCTTGGGCGATCGTGTGACGCAACCCCGCGAGTTGGTCTTGTCGTTCGATGCCTACGTAGGCTCGCCCCACCGCGCGGCTGACCGAATCCGTCCGCTCATGGCGAGTGTCGGCGGCGTTGGGGAGAAACAAGGAGTATGCCGTCGGTTCCCGGTTCCTCTCCTCCCAGATGACACACGGTTCGACATCGTGGGAACGGATGCGAACGACGGTCGTTCGGAACGCGTGCCAGAGCTCGGCAGCGTCCGTCTCGTCGCGCGCCGTCTCGCACACGTGCGCCGCAGTGGCGGAACCGAAGCCGTCGTACGCGCGGACGATCTGACGCGAAACGGGTGTCTCGCGCGGGTCGATCCTCTCGGCGAGCCCTTCCGGCGTCTCCCCGAACGGGTCGCTGCGGCGGCTGGGCGGCGGCGGGACGTAGGCGACGCCGGGGAGCACCTCGCGGTAGCGATTGACGCGCTCGTCCACATGCGTCAGCGGCTCGATGACGCGTCCGGTTTCGGGGTTCGTCAGGATGATGTTGCTGTGCTTGCCCATCATCTCGACGACCAGATCGCGCCGTTCGGGTTCAGCTCCGGGAACCTGGGAGTCGAGCTCGAATCGGAAGGTCAGGATGCGGTCGAGTCCCGCTTGTCCCACGCCCGTGAGTCGAGCGCGCATCAGATGCTTGACGAGAACCGAGGCGAAATGTGGACGCTCCGACTCGCGCTGCTTGGGGAATCGGGTGACCAGATGCGCGCGTGCGTGGACGGCGTGCGCCGACAACAGGAGCGCGGCTTCGGGCTCGCCCTCGCGCGACCGGAAGCGTAGAACGACCTCGGTCCGAGTGTGCTGGACGACGTCGCGGACAGCCCTCCCGCGCAGAGCCGCGTCCATTTCGGGTAACATGCAGTAGAGGGTGAAGCCGTCGATCGCCATTCGGTTCTCCTGGTCACGGTGGGAAGCATAGCACCGGCTCCACCCGGAAAGGAACGCGCGTGCCGATCCGAGCCCACAGCCTCGTGTCCGTCGCCGCCGCGCTCATGCTGCTGTCGGGCGCTCGCGCCAGCGCGCCGCGCATCCTGAACGACCCGACCGCCAGCGCGACCGAAGCGCCAGAGCCCGACGAGAGCGTGCCCGCGCGTCTGCGCAAGACGGCGAACCGACTCGTCGCGCAGTTCGTCGACGGGAAGCGCGTCGATTACGAAGGTCTGTCGCAGTCGCCGGCGTTCGCCGAGTACCGAGAGCTCGCCGCGCGGCTGGATCGGTTCGACCCGGGCGAGCTCGCCACGCACGACGAGCAGGTCGCCTTCTGGGTGAACCTCTACAACGCGCTGGTGATGCACTCCGTCCTCGATTCCGGCGTGACGACCAGCGTCCGAGAGCGCGAGCGGTTCTTCGACCTCTTCGCGTACCGGATCGGCGGACTGGTCTACACGCCCAACGACATCGAGCACGGCATCCTGCGCGGCGTATCGATCCTGCACACGGATCCGAGGTTCCGGTTCGTCGTCGCGCGGCTCGATCCGCGCATCCACTTCGCCCTGAACTGCGCGTCGGCGGGATGCCCGCCCATCGCCGCCTACGACGCCGACCGGTTGGACGAGCAGCTCGACACAGCAGCGCGCGCCTTCGTGAACTCGCCTTCCGAAGTGCGCCTCGACGCGGAGAGCAACACGCTCCACCTGTCGGCGATCTTCGACTGGTACCGCGACGATTTCGGCGAGAAGCCGCGATCCGAGATCGACTTCATCGCGCGGATGCTGTCCGACGATGCCACGCGCGAGTACATTGAGGAGCATCGCGACACGCTGCGGCTCGTCTACAACGACTACGACTGGTCGCTGAACCACTGACGCCTTGACGTCCGACGCCAGCGCGGATACCCTTCGTCGCATCCGCGCCATCGAAGAACCCTACTCACGAGGAACCCTACTCACGAGGAACGCCACCGGATGGGGCAGACGAACGACGTTTTCACGTATCGGGACGGGAAGCTCTTCTGCGAAGATGTCTCCGTCGAGGACCTCTGCGCGCAGCACGGGACGCCGCTCTACATCTACAGCCACGCGGCGTTCGTGTCGCGCTTCCGCGACTTTCAGAAGGCGTTCGCGGGCATCGACCCGCTGATCTGCTTCGCGATGAAGAGCAACGGGAACCTGGCGGTTCTGCGCGCCCTGGCGCGTGAAGGCGCTGGAGCCGATATCGTCTCCGGCGGCGAGCTCTTCCGCGCGCTGAGAGCCGGGATCGACGCGAGCAAGATCGTCTACGCGGGTCCCGGCAAGTCGTGTGATGAGGTCCGCGCCGCGCTGACGGCAGGCGTCTACATGCTCAACGTCGAATCGCTGGCGGAGGCGATGCTCATCGACTCCGTCGCTGGCGAGCTCGGTGTGCGGGCTCCCGTCGCCCTGCGCGTCAATCCCGACGTGGACGCTCGCACCCACGCGCACACGACGACCGGCAAGAAGGGCAACAAGTTCGGCATCGATCTCGACGTCGCGATCAGGAGCTTCGAGGCAGCCGCCGCGATGCCGCATCTCGACGTCTGCGGCGTTCACGCGCACATCGGTTCCCCGGTGATGCAGTTGGAGCCCTTCGAACAGGCGATGGCGCGCATCGTGGAGCTGATCGGGCTCCTGCGCACTCGCGGCATCGGCATCACGCGGCTCGACTTCGGCGGCGGGCTGGGCATCGCGTACCGCGACGAGACGCCCGCGCCCCCGTCCGAGTACGCCGAGCGGCTCATCCCCTTGATCCGCCAGAGCGGCTGCCGGCTCTTACTGGAACCGGGTCGTTACATCAGCGGGAACTCGGGCATCCTCTGTACGCGGGTCCTCTACCGAAAGGAGACGGACACCAAGACGTTCGTCATCGTCAATGGCGCGATGACGGACCTGATACGCCCGGCGCTCTACGACAGCTTCCACCGGATTCATCCGGTTGTGGACCGTTCGGCAGACACGGAGACGGTCGATGTCGTGGGGCCCGTCTGCGAGTCGGGCGACTTCCTCGCCAAGAACCGGGAGCTCCCACGCGTCGACGCGGGCGACTACCTGGCGGTCTTCAGCGCGGGGGCGTACGGCTTCGCGATGTCGTCCAACTACAACGCGCGTCCACGCGCCGCCGAGGTGCTGGTCAGCGTCGATCGAGCCCATGTCGTCCGAGCGCGCGAGACGTACGACGACCTGATCCGAGGCGAAAGCATCCCCGACTTCTTGGCTTAATGCGGCGCAACATGCGGCAGGTGAACCGACGTGGCGATTCCCTTCATGAAGCTCTCGGGCGCGGGCAACGACTTCGTCATCATCGACAACCGCCAAGGTACCGTCCAGGCGGATGCGCGGTTCGTCGAGCGCGTGTGCGCGCGGCGTCTGTCGGTCGGCGCGGACGGTCTGCTGCTGGTTGAGAACCCGTCGGACCCGGCGCAGGCGGACTTTCGGATGCGCTACTTCAACGCCGACGGCGGCGAAGCCGAGACGTGCGGCAACGGCGCGCGGTGCATCTCGCGGTTCGCCCACGTCAACGGCATCGCGGGCGAGAACATGCGGTTCGAGACGCTCGCGGGCGTCTACGAGTCCGAGATACGAGGCGAGCGTGTCCGCGTCCAGATGAGCGATCCGAAGGACATGCGACTCGATTTCCCGCTGGCTCTGCGAGGAGGCGAGTTCAAGGTTTCGTTTGCGAACACGGGTGTTCCGCACGTCGTGTTCTTCTGCGAGAGCGTGGACGATGTAGACGTCGTCGGGTTGGGTCGGCAGACGCGCTACCACGCCGATTTCGCGCCCGCCGGGACGAACGCGAACTTCGTCACCGTCACGGGACGGAACTCGATGCGCATCCGCACCTACGAGCGCGGGGTCGAAGACGAGACGCTGGCGTGCGGAACCGGCTCCATCGCGGCGGCGATTCTCGGCGGAGCGCGGGGAGTCGTACAGTCGCCCGTGACGCTTCGGACGCAGGGCGGCTTCGATTTGACCGTCAGCTTCGAGCTCGTCGGCGAGTCCGCGCAGTCGATCCATCTCGAAGGCGACGCTCGGATCGTCTACGTCGGCGAGCTACGGCAGGACGCTTGGGACTACTAGGCGAGTCGCCAATGGACTGGTGACCGTTCCGGGCTCCACTGTCGCAAGGCGCTCTGTCGTCGCGCGTTCGGTGACGGGGTATCACGCGTACTGATCAGACTCGATAACGTTATAGGTCGTATCTGAATTCTACTGAGTGTCGTAGACGTTCGCGCCGGCAATCGCCACGCCCAACAGACCCCCGTTGCCCTCTACAACAACGCGCCGTTTCATCCCCTTCCAAATCGGGGCAGTCGGAACACCATCGGTTTTGACCAGCGCCACGATTCGTGTCAAGAGCCACGTCGCGCAAGCCCCCTCCAACTTAACACTTCGATCCATCCTTCTGTGAGAGATTCTTGGTGGATGAGGTCCGGTCTTGCCGCCGATTGGCTGTGAAGCCAAGTCGCCGCTGGACACGCCACGACCGAGTTGATACAGTCAGCGCATATGGCGAGGGTGAGAGGACATCGCTCGCCGGTTCAGAGAGGACGCTCGATGAAACGATTCGCGGCTGCGACGGCGTGTGCGCTGCTGATCGCCATGTCGCTCCAGGGGCAAGTGTTGCGGCAGGAGCTCGGCGACCTGGAAGTGGGCGATCACTGGATCTACAACGACCTCGACGCGGGCATCGCGCGGGCGAAGCAGGAGGGCAAACCGCTCTTCGTCGTCTTCCGATGCGTGCCTTGACTGGCATGCCGAGCATTTGACGGGCAGGTTGCTCGTCAGGACAACGAGCTCACGGAGCTCTCCAAGCTCTTCGTGCCGGTGCGTATCGTTCGGATGAACACAATCGACCTGGTTCAGTTCCAGTTCGACTACGACCTCACGTGGGCGGCGTTTTTCATGAACGCCGACGGTACGATCTACGGGCGTTACGGTATCCGCGCGTCCGAAGATGCCATGGATCATCTCTCCTTGACGGGGCTCACGACGGCGATGCGCCGCGCCCTCGAGCTCCACAAGGACTACCCGAAGAACCGCGCCCTCTTCTCCGCCAAACGCGGATCGACCCCGCGCTTCAAGACGGTGTCTGACATGCCCTCGCTCCGCGAACGTCTCGCAAACAGCGAGCAGGCGAAAGAAGGCTGTATCCACTGCCACATGCTCAACGACGGCGCGCGGGAGGTCCGCAAAGCCGAGAAGTCCTTCGACCAGAAGAAGGACATCTGGGTCTACCCGCTGCCGGAGAACGTCGGCATGACGATGAAGGTCGATGACGACCCGGTCATCGAGAGCGTCGCGAGCGGTTCCTTCGCCGACAAAGCCGGGCTTAAGGCGGGCGATGTCATCCGCATGATGAACGGGCAAGCCATCATCTCCCAAGCGGATATCGCGTGGGTGCTGCACAACCTGCCGACGCCAGGCAAGCTCCGTGTCTCCTACGCGCGCGGCGGCAAGAACCGTGAGGCGACGCTGAATACCGTCGGCGACTGGCGCAAGACAGACATCTCCTGGCGGGCGTCCATGTGGGGACTTCGTCCCGACCTGGGCTTCTGGTCGCCGGAGCTGTCGGCGGAGGAACGCCTCGCCAACGGGCTCGCGCCGGATGCTCTCGCCATGAAGGTGCGGTGGATCCCGCGCGAGGAGACGAAGCGCGCGGGTCTCCAGAACAACGACATCCTCGTGTCGTTCGACGGCGACTCGAAGCACGTCAGCTTCCAGAAGCTGAGCGCACGCGTACGCCTCAACTACGAGCCGGGAACCACGGTTCCCGTCGTCGTCATTCGTGAAGGCAAGCGCGTCAACCTGACGCTGCCTCTGGTCGGGGACGAATAGGCACCATGGACGACGTTCGCCTGTGCATCATCGGAGCCGGCAGCCTCTCGACGAAACGGATCTATCCCTACGTCGGGGCTGCCGGAGCCCAGCTCGTCGGCGTGTGCGACCTCGACGCAGAGCGCGCCGCACGGAACGCTCGGCGTTTCGGCGGCATGCCCTACACCGACCTGACGGCGATGCTCGACGCCGAGGAGCCCGACGGCGTCATCATCTGCGTCGGACCCGAAGGACACGCGGCGCTCGCCCCGCAGGTCCTCCGGCTCGGATTCCCCGTCTACACGGAGAAGCCGCCGGCTCCAACGGCTCAGGACGCGCTGCAGGTTGCCCGCGTCGCCCAAGAGACCGGCAGGCTCTGCATGACGGCGTTCAAGAAGCGCTACTCGGCCGCCTACGCCCGCGCGAAGCAGTGGATCGAGTCGTTCGATCCGTCCGACCTGTACTCCCTCTCGGTGGACTACGCCTCGGCGCAATACTCGAACGAATCGCTCCGCACGTCGTTCCTGCTGGACTTCGCCATTCACGCTATCGACCTGGTGGGCTATCTGTTCGGCGACGCGTCGGAGGTCTTCGCGTTCTCCAAGGGCAAGGATGCCTACGCCGTGAGCATCCGGTTCGCCAACGGCGCGGTCGGGTCGATGAACCTGAACGACGGTCGATCGTTCCGCGTCCCAACCGAGGAGGTCGAGCTCACCGCGCGGGGCGGTAACTTCATGACGATCTCGAACTCCTCACGCTGGCGGATCACCGCCGACGGCGTACCGACGGAATGGCGGGAACCCTCGACGTTCACCAGCTCCGGCGACAGCGGACTCGACACCGGGCACCTGGCGGAAATCATCGACTTCGTCGAAGCGATCCGTGACGGTAGGACGACTCGCTCGAACATCGCCGAAAGCTACAGGAGCATGGTTCTCTATGAGGCGATCCGCGACTCGTCGGAGACCGGAGCCGTGGTCCAGGTCGCCTACGAGACGATCTGAGGGAGACTCGATGCTCATCGACACGCACACGCACGTCGGACGCGTCTGGGACACGTACGAGCCAGTGGAACCGCATCGGATGCTCGGATGGATGGACGCCTACGGCATCGAGATGGCGATTCCCCTGCCCGTCGAGAGCCCAGAGAGCGCCAGCTACTACATCACGACGCGCGACATGCTGCGCCTATGCGAACAGCACCCGGACCGGTTCATCCCATTCTGCGTCGTCGATCCGAGGATGTCGATGAGTCGAGGGGAGGATGGCTTCCGATCGGTCATCACGGAGTACGTCGAGCGCGGCGCGGTCGGATTCGGCGAGGTGAAGGTCGGCTTGCCCATCGACGACTCGAAGCTTCAGGTTCTCTACGGCATCTGCGACGACCTGAAGCTCCCGCTGCTCTTCCACTGCGACAATATTCGCTGCATCGACGCGCCCGACCTGCGCGGGCTCGAGGCGATGCTGAACGCCTATCCGAATGTGACGTTCATCGGGCACGCGCCGGGGTTCTGGGCGGCGATCTCCGCCGACGTGACCGCTGCCGACATGGGCGGCTATCCAAGAGGTCCCGTCGTCCCAGGCGGACCGATGGATCGCCTGCTGGGGCAATACCCCAACCTATACGCGGACCTGTCGGCGGGCTCGGCGCACACGGCGATCACGCGGGATTGGGAGTTCGGGCAGGCGTTCCTCGAACGGCATCATCGGAAGCTCTTCTTCGCCACGGACTACCTGCACATCGGGCAGAACGTCCCACAGTTCGAGATGTTCGAGTCGGCGAGGCTCTCGGCCGCCGCCCGCGAGGCGATCGGTTCCGGGAACGCGCGGCGGGTGTTCCACCTGTCGTGATCGTTGCGGACATCCGCTCTGCGCGGCGTAGTCGACGCCGATGGACCGTGCCGTCCCTTGCCTTGCCGCGACCCGTACTCAACAATAGAACCGACGGACGGAACGCGAGAGGTGACGCGTTCGCGCCGGACGAGGAGAGTCCGCCATGACATCGCAGCGCGTACGCCTGACCTTCCCACCGGAGCAGGTGACCGAGCCGGTCATCTACAACGTGGGTCACAAGTTCCGCATCGTGACGAATATCCGTCGAGCCAGCGTCACCAAAGACGCCGGTTGGGTCGTCCTGGAGATGAGCGGCGAGCCCGACGAGCTCGAACGAGCGCTGGAGTATCTCCGTCATACGGGCGTGCAGGTGGAACCCGTCGACGGGGACGTCGTCGTCCACTAGGGCGAGGCAGTGAAGCGATGGCGCAACGCGACTACTACGAAACCCTCGGCGTGCCGAAGGATGCCTCCCAGGAGGACATCAAGAAGGCGTACCGCAAGCTCGCCATGCGCTATCACCCCGACAAGAACAAGGACGCCAAGGCGACGGACGAGTTCAAGGAAGCCTCCGAAGCCTACGATGTCCTGAGCGATCCCGCCGAGCGCCGGAAGTACGACGCGCGAGGCAGAGCCGGCAGCTACGAATACCGAGGCGGCGGCTTCGAGAGCACGGACGACATCTTCGGTCGCTTCGGCGATATCTTCGGCGATCTCTGGGGCGACGTACGCGAACGGCGCACGACCTTCGGACAGGGACCCTCCCGCTCCCGACGCGGCGACGACTTCCATCACTCGTTGACCATCGAGTTCCATGAAGCCATCTCGGGCACGGAAAAATCGCTCACCGTCACGCGCGACGGGCAGAAGCAGCGCATCAAGCTCCACATCCCCGCAGGCATCCAGTCCGGACGCACGCTGCGGGTCGAAGGCAAGGGCTACCCCGGAACGGGCGGCATGCCGCCCGGTGACCTGCTCGTGACCGTCGATGTGCGCGAAGACCCGCGCTTCGAGCGCGACGGGGACGATATCATCGCCGACGTCTACGTGCCCTTCACGACGGCGATCCTGGGCGGCAAGGTGCTGGTCGAGACGCCGCGTGGCTCCATCATGCTCACCATCCCGAAGGGCACGCAGTCCGGCAAGTTCCTGCGCATCGCGGGTCAAGGGTTCGCCCGAGCGAATGGCACGAAAGGCGACTTCCGCGCGCGCGTCCTCATCACGGTTCCGCAGACGGTCTCCCCCGAGCAGGAATCGATGGTTCGCAAGCTCGCCGACGCGAGCTAGTCCTATCCACGGCTGAGAGGTCCTCATGGCGTTCCTAGTACTGCTGCGTCACGGCGAATCCCAGTGGAACCTGGAGAACCGCTTCACAGGCTGGGTCGACGTCGATCTGAGCCCCAAGGGCGAGCTCGAAGCGCGCGAGGCGGGCGCGAAGCTGGCGTCCTACCGGTTCGACAAGGTCTACACGTCGGTGCTCAAGCGCGCCATCCGCACGGCAGACATCGCCCTCGAAGTCGCGAAGCAGGCGAACCTTCCCACCGAGCGCGACCAGGCGCTCAATGAGCGGCACTACGGCGACCTGCAGGGGCTGAACAAGGCGGAAACGGCGCAGAAGTTCGGTGACGAACAGGTGCACATCTGGCGACGGAGCTTCGACGTGCGGCCGCCCAACGGCGAGAGCCTCAAGGACACGGCGGAGCGCG
Organism: Candidatus Poribacteria bacterium; assembly: GCA_016866785.1. Taxonomy (NCBI): domain Bacteria; phylum Candidatus Poribacteria; species Candidatus Poribacteria bacterium. Next base: position 51 of record VGLH01000008.1, on the reverse strand, counting down.
TCATGCCCTACTGGGAAGCCCACATCCTACCCGACCTGAAGGCGGGGAATA
>VGLH01000007.1 GCA_016866785.1 Candidatus Poribacteria bacterium | reverse complement strand
CCGGTACACTTCGTCGGACCACCAGTAGACTTGTTCCCCGACGTCGACGTCCCAGTCGCCGATGGCGGCGACGCGCTGGGCTCGTGACAACCGCATCTCGCTCTCGCGTAGCTCGTTCTCCTGGCGCCGGCGGTCGACGAACGCCCCGACCATCCATCCGATGGAATCCATCGCGTCCATGAGCTCGCGTTCGCGGACCCACGTCTGGCGGAACAGCGTCTCGAACACGTAGACGACTTCGCCTCGGACGTACACTGAGAATGCCGTTGCCGAGCGGAAGCCATCCACAGAACGCGCTTCCCACGCGGGTCCGACCTCGCGAGCGCTCAGGGCAGCCGCCCACGCCGCACTGCCGCGTCGCCACGCGATGCCCGCAATCCCTTCTCCGTGCGCGAGCCCGGATGCAGCATGTCGCAATGTCTCCTCGCCCACATCAGGCTGCCCGCGCCACTCTCCGCGTAGCACACCGGGCGAGTCGCGGTCTTCCACCTGCCAGACCAACACGAGCTCAGCCGCGAGCGACCGACCGATTGCCTCCGGCAGACGCTCGATCACTTCGTCGACAGACGTCGCCGAGAGCAGAACGCCCATCGCTGCGACCATCAGCGTCTCGCGCCGCCGCGTGTCGTGCTGCCGCTGCGCCGTCGCGAGAATCCCCGCTGCGCCTCGGACGTACTCCAAGTCATCGGGCGTGAACTCGCGCGGCTCGCTGCTCAGGATTTGAAGGACCGCGCCGCCCTCGCGGAGGTTCCCGACACTGGTTCCGATCGCGCTAACGGGAGTCCAGCCCAAACCTCCTGGCAGGATCACGAGCATCGGCTGATCCGACAGGTCCTCGACCACCAGCAGAGGGCCCTCTGTCATGACGGCGTCGGCGAACGTCCCAGCACGGGGGAACCGCACGTCTGCATTGTCGCCAGGAGTACCGTCGGTGATGGCTCTCACCACGAGCTCGCGACGACGGGGTAGATGGTCCAGGATGGATACGTGGTCCACCTCCAAGGCGTTAGCGACCAGCTGCGCCGTCGCCGGATAGAGGGATGCCATATCGGTCGTGCGGAGAGCCAGGTCCGCCAAGTCCGCGAGAGACGCCTGTTGTCGTCTGCGGCGCTCGCCCTCGAGCTGAACCAGCTTCAGCTCGGTGATGTCGGTGCAGACTCCGGTGAGCCGCCACTCACCGTCGGCGACGGATTCGACCAGGACGTCCTCGTAGAGCCAGTGGACCACGCCGAACTTGTCGATGCAGCGGAACTCCTGCGAATAGCGCGGCTGCCCGGACAGAATGGCGTCAGCGGCGCGCGCGTGCATGACCGGCACATCGTCTGGATGTTTGCTGTCGTGCCAGGTCTCGGCGCTGGTTCGGTCGGGCGCGGTGTCGAGCGGGACCAAGCTGTTGCTGGAGGGCTCGTTCGCCAGACGGAGGTCCCAGATGAGACCCTCTCCGTCGCGGTGTACGTCTGCGTTCCAGAGGAGGCAGTGCGCGTTGACGAGAATCCGCTCGATATCGGTCGATGCCGGCGCGAGCGCGGACACGCGCCGGATCGAGACCTCGAGGTTCCGCCCGCGTGGTAGGTCTGCCCGCCGAACAGCCATCCCCTGAACCCAACGCCAAGACCCCTGCTGGTGCAGGACAGGCCCTGCCCAGTGGACTTCACGGTCCTCGGACGCGGCTGCCTGCTCCAGCATCTGACGGAACGAGTCCGCATAGGCTCGATGGATCGGGAGCTCGTCCAGGACCGTCCCGAGAGTCTCGCTTGGGTCGTATCCCAGCATCGACGCGAGCTCGTCGGCGACTTCGACAACCGTGAACGCGTCGTCGAGCGTTAGGACTGCCCGTCCTGCCGGCGATGGGCGGTGTGATGGGTCGGGATCCGAGTCTGCCGACAGCGTCGCTGCGATGACTCCTGCTCCGTGCAGGTGACAGGACACTGGCTGCACGCAAACGTGGCGGAACGTGTCGCCTTCACCCCGAACGCCCAGGAACCAAGGGCTTTCGTCGCGGCGAGCGGCGAGTTGTCGCGGAGGGATGGGCGAAATCGCTGGCGAGTTCATCAACAGGTCCAGCGACACGCCGAGAAGGGCGGCGGCGGCCGGACTCGCATAGGTGAACCGGTTGCCGTCGGTTACCAGCAGCGCGACGGATGGGTCCGCCATGGCACGTGATACGAGTGCCCACAGTTCATCGGCGGCGCTGCCTTCTAGCATGGCATCGCTGACGTGAGGGGTTCGCTGTGGAGCTGTCGTTGCCATGATCGCGAAGCCTCAAGTGGTTCCTTGAAGGGGACAGGGGGTCAGGCTCTCCGTTCCCATCGTGGCGCGATGGGCAGCGGCGAGTGGTCTTCGCGGATCCGCCGGAATGCGTCGGCTTCTGTGACGACGTCATCGGGTCGAGCGATGCTGCGCGCCAGAAAGCCCGCCTCTCCCGTGTTGCCGCACGGGAGCCTGGCGTCTTGGTAACGGACGTCGATGGACCACCGAATGATCGCCTCCGTGTGCGGCAGCGAGCAATGCGGCATCCACGGATGGAGCAACAGCGCGCTTCCACGCCGCATCGGGACCGGCTGCGCCCGCTCGAGCGGGCACTTGGGATCGTCGATGTCGAGGTAGTAAGTCTCCTGCACATGCCGGAACACGCCGTTCCGATGGCCTTGCGGGACGACATGCAGGCATCCGTTCTGTTCCGACACGTCGAGCAAAGGAATCCAGAAGGTCGCGAAGTACACGGTATCGAACTCAGCCGGCATGTAGGCGACATCCTGATGCCAGAGAACGTCGGTCCTCGGGAAGTAGGGCATCTTCGGCCGAACTCGGTACGTCGGACTGCAGAGCACTTCGGGACCGACCAACTGCTCGGCGACGTTGAGCAGACGGTCTTCTACAAACAACGCGAACAGCGCCGGTCCGTTCAGTCTTCCGACCGAGATGCGGTCGTAGAGCCGCCCGCTCTGAGCGTTCAGTGAGATCAGGCGTTGGTAGAACCCCAAGTCCGCGCAGAGGTCGTCGATCTCGCCGCGCGCAAGCGCTTCGCGGGCGTGCCGGTCGATCGTCTGCTCGATCTCGCCGCAGATGGCGTCGAGAATCGCAGCCGGGAGCAGGTCCTCCAACACGAGGAAGCCCTGATCGTTCAGCGCCGCGAGTTGGTCGCGTGAGAGCTGCATGAGTGGATCCTCACCGGCGTCCGAGCCCAGATGGACAGACGAACCTATCGTGTCGAACTGTTGATGATTCCCCTCGAGTGCAGTTCGGTCCGGATCTGCCGCTGAATCGCGTCTGCACCTTGCGCACCATCCAGCGCGACGATACGGCGCGGCTCCTCTTGCGCCAGCCGAAGGTACGTTGACCGAACGCGGGTGTGGAACCCGCCATCCTCGCTTTCGAGCCGATCTGCTCCCGCGCCACGTTCAGAGAGTCTTTGGGCGCGCGTTTCGAGGTCGATATCGAGCAGGAAGGTCAAGTCGGGGGCGACGCCGCCTGTAGCGAGCCGCGTCGCGTCCGCGATGATCCCGAGGTCGATGCCTCGCCCGCCTCCCTGGTAGGCGACCGTGGCGTCCGCGAACCGGTCGCACAAGACGACCGATCCGAGTGCCAGAGCGGGCTTCACGACTTGCTCGATATGCTGGGCACGGTCGGCTGCGTAGAGCAGCAGTTCTGCCCGCGCGTGCAGGGACTCACGCGAAGGCTGCAGGAGGAGGGATCGAATCGCCTCGCCGACGAGCGTTCCTCCCGGTTCACGTGTCACCACGACAGAAACACCGATGCCTTCCAGATAGTGCCGCGCATGCGCCAACTGAGTTGATTTGCCGGAGCCGTCCAATCCCTCGAACGTGATGAACCATCCCGGCGCGTTGACGCGCATCGCAACCTGCCTGAGAGTCGGCGGGGCGCTCCTCGGATGGGAGCGCCCCACAACGTTTTCGGGTCCTACGCTGGCGGGCTGTAAGAAGCGCCGACCCACTTCTGCTTCGACGCGCCGCTCTCGACCGCCTTGTGGATGAAGTGGACGCCCCTCGCGCCGTCCTGCACCGTCGGGAAATCCGTGTCGAACTCGCCCGGCGCTTCGCCGGCTGCCTTCGCAGCGATCGTTCTCCCGGCGTTCACGTAGATATTCGCGAACGCTTCGATGAACGCTTCCGGATGACCGAAGGGGATGCGCGAGTTGTGCTTCGCGATGTCCGAGAGGTAGTCGTTTCCGCGCTTGTAGACTTTCTCAGGACCCGCCGGGTACTTGACGCGCAGGTAGTTTGGGTTCTCCTGATGCCACTCGAGCGATGCGTTCGTCCCGTAGACTCGGATGGTGAGGTCGTTCTCCTCGCCGACGGATATCTGCGAGGCGTACAGGATGCCACGCGCGCCGCCCTTGTAGTGAACCAGGATGTTCCCGTCGTCTTCGAGCTTCCTGCCCGGCACGAACGTCGTCATGTCGGCGCAGAGCTCTTCGATCTCCAGCCCGGTGATGTAGTGAGCGAGGTTCTCGGCGTGGGAACCGATGTCGCCGATGCAGGACGACACCCCCGCCTGCTTCGGATCGGTGCGCCACACCGCCTGCTTAGCCCCTTCAGCCTCCAGCAGCGTCGCCAGCCATCCCTGCGGATACTCGACAACGATCTTGCGGATCGTTCCCAGCTCACCCGCGCGCACCAGCTCGCGCGCTTCTTTGACCATCGGGTAGCCGGTGTAGTTGTGCGTCAAGGCGAATACCGCCTTGTGCTTCGACACGAGGCGGCAGAGGCCTTCCGCCTCGTCGATCGTCAGCGTCATCGGCTTATCGCAGACGACATCGAATCCGGCTTCGATGAACGTCTTGGCGACCGGGTGATGCACGTGATTCGGAGTCACGATGGAGACGAAGTCGATGCGCTCGCCGGCGGGCAGACGCGCTTCCTTCTCCGCCATCTCCTGATAGGAGCCGTAGACGCGCGCTGGGTTGAGCTTCAGTTCAGCTCCTTGCTGGCGCGACTTGGCGGCGTCGGATGAGAATGCGCCGGCGACCAGCTCGATCTCGCCGTCCAGCGCGGCAGCCTTGCGGTGCACGCTGCCGATGAAGGCGCCGGGACCGCCGCCGACCATGCCGTAGCGCACCTTGCGATCCAGTGGCATCGTTCGTGCCTCCTTCGAGTCGTTGATTCGTTCGCGGCATGGGCGCTGCCGCTCTGCGCGGACCGATCGCGGTTCTTGGGCCCAGTATCGCCGCCGATTCTACCACGCGTCTCAGGTTCCTCTCAACAGCGGAGCGATGCGCCGATGCCGGCGAACCGAAGGCTCGTGCGCTGCGGGACGTGCGCAACTGCGCCGGACGGGCTATATCTCAGCCGTTGGGAGCGACGTCCCGGACAACAGGAGGAACCCATGTCGTCGGAGCAATGGATCGAGCTCTACTCGGGAGTGTGGCGTCGTCGCGTCGGGGAGGGTTCGAGCTTGAGGCCGCTGGATGTCACACGCGCGGCGGCGAGAGAGGGGGCGCTCGCAGAGCTCCCGACCGCGCCGTTCCCGTTCGCTCGTGGAGCCGCCACAGCGGACCCTCGTGGCGGCTGCACCGTGTTGAGGTTTCCGCTGCGATCCGACGAGCACGTCTACGGCTTCGGTTTGCAGTTCCGGCGCATCGACCAGCGGGGCACGGTCAAGCGGCTACAGGTGGATCACTACGGTCGCGAAGACGCAGGTCCGACACACGCGTCGCTGCCCCTCTACTTTTCGAGCGACGGGTACGGCGTGCTGGTGAACACGAGCCGTGTCGTGACGGCGTACATTGGGACGGCAGTGCGGGTCGATGCGGCGAATCCGCCGACGGTCCGGGACCGAAACACAGACCCGGAGTGGTCGGCTCAGCCGCTCTCCGACGCCGTCGAGCTTCTGGTTCCAGAGCCATCCATCGATGTCATCGTGTTCGCAGGTCCCACGACGCTGGATGCCGTGCGCCGATACAACCTGCTCTGCGGAGGCGGTTGCCTTCCGCCGAAGTGGGGGGCTGGGGTTCTGGCATCGCGTGCCGACGCTGTACACGGACGAAGCGACGGTCGCCGAGGTGGACGAGTTCGCGGCGCGCGGCGTCCCCATCGATGTCGTCGGGCTCGAGCCGGGATGGCACTCGCGAAGCTACCCCTGCACGTACGAGTGGGATGCCACTCGGTTCCCGGACCCGGCGGCGTTCATCGACAAGATGTCCGAGCGTCGCGTCCACGTGAACCTGTGGGAGAACCCGTACGTATCGCCGGAATCGGCGCTCCACGACGCGCTGTTGCCGCTGTCCGGCTCGCACACGGTCTGGTGCGGCATCGTGCCGGACCTGACGCTGCCGGAGGCGCAGGAACTGATCGGCAGTCAGCATGTGCGGGAGCACCTGGACATCGGCGTGTCCGGCTATAAGCTCGACGAATGCGACGGGCACGACGCGTGGCTCTGGCCCCTGCATGCCGAGTTCCCTTCCGGGCTCACGGGCGAGGAGATGCGGCAGCTCTACGGCCTCCAGTGGCAGGCGATGTTGGCGGAGCGGTTCCGGCGACGGGATCGGCGCACGTACGGACTGGTCCGCGGATCGTATGTGGGAGCGTCGCCGCTGCCGTTCGTGCTCTACAGCGATTGCTACGATCACCGCGACTACATTACGGCGCTGTGCAACTCGGGGTTCGGCGGCGTGCTATGGACGCCGGAAGTCCGGGGCGCTGGCAGCGACGAGGAGTGGATTCGACGAGTTCAGTCGGTCTGCTTCTCACCGATGGCGATGCTGAACGCCTGGGCGAGCGGAACCAAGCCGTGGACGTTCGAGACGGTCGCCGACGCGGTGCGTGAGGCGATTCTGCTGCGGATGCGGCTGCTGCCGTACCTCTACACCGCCTTCGCGGAGTACTGCTTCCACGGAACACCGCCGTTCCGGGCGATGCCGCTGGAACGCGGGACCTCGGATGTCAGTTCCGACGCGATCATCGATGCCCGCGATCAGTACATGATGGGTCCGTCGATCTTGGTCGCCCCGCTCTTCGCCGGGCAGTCGTCCCGCGAAGTGCGGTTCCCGTCCGACCGATGGTACGACTTCTACACGGGGAAGCTCGTGTCCGATGGGGGCGTCGCGACCATCTCCGCGCCGCTCGATCAGATTCCGCTCTTCGTCCGCGATGGCGGCATCGTGCCGATGATGGAGGCATCGACGCACGTACCGATGCCGGACGAGCCGATGGAACTCGAAGTGCGGCACTACGGTCGGTCTGCCTCCTCGTACGCGCTCTACGACGATGACGGGCTGTCGTTCGCGTATGAACGCGGGGAGCATGCCTGGATCGAGCTCGCGGCATCACGCGGAGCCAGTGGGCTCACCGGTTCCAGCGCCATACGGTTCGCAGGCAGAGAGACCAGCTATCGAGCGTTCCTCTGGCGGTTCATGTCGGGGAGCGCGTCGTAACCGATGCGCTGGCACGGTCGTCTTTGACCTTGCACTTGGCGGCGCGGAGTGGTATGGTTCTCGCCGGTGTGGGCGCGGCGAGGACTACTAAGCCAACCGGGTTCTGAGCGACGTCTAACGCTGTGCCGACCGTCATCGCGTCATGAAACGGGTGCCGTCCGTCCAATGTTCACGGTTGTCCAAGAGTCCGTTTCAGCGAGCGAAGCACGTACGCAAGGACGTACCTATTCGCAGAAGACATTCATCCCCTAGACTCCGACGCGTTCCCAACTTGGCTCAGGTGAATCAATGAACCGCGCCGTCACCCTGATGGTATCCACGTCCGGCAATCGCGGATTCCGCCAGATCGTCCTCAGTCCGGTCACTCTCTGGCTGGGCGCTGGGGCGATGATCATCGCTCTGGGAGCCGGCATCTTCGGCGCCATCCACGTCTATCAGACCTACGCCAAGGCGCGAGAGATCCGCTCCGACTACGTTGCCCTGCAGGAGGGCAACGCGAGGCTGACGGAGGACTACGCTCAGCTCGAGAAGAAGGTTCTCCAGATCGAAGCGCTCGAAGCGAGCATCCGCAAAGTCATCGGGTTGCCGTCCGAGGAGGCGACTATCGCTGGGAGTGCGACCTCCGGCCTCGGCGGCGGCGGGCAGGCGCTTGACTGGCACGGCTTAGTGCTGGACAACCCCACCGAATACGAGGAGACGGCGCGCGTCACCGGAGCCAATGAGCGGTCCGAAGCCATGCCGCTATCGGGCGCAGAGGCCGCAGATCGAGCTGAGCGGCTGCTCAGCGGCTTGTCTCAGATCGATAGCGCGGCGTCGGGCGAGCAGCGCGACATGGCGATGACGCCGACGATCACGCCTCTCAAAGAGGGCGAGCCCCACTGGATTTCGTCGAACTTCGGCGTTCGGGTCGGACCCTTCACGGGGCGTTACGAGTTCCACAGCGGTCTGGACATCTCGGCGGCTGAGGGGGCCCCCGTCGTTGCGGCGGCTGACGGCGAGATCGTTGCCATGTGGCCCGTCTCCGAGGGCGGCGGGCTTGGGAACGCGATCAAGATTCGCCACGGCTCTCAGTTCGAGACCGTCTACGGGCACCTGCGCAGGGACACTCCGTTTGCCGCTGGCCTTCGCGTGGGATCCCGCGTACGCCGGAACCAGATCATCGGCTACGTCGGCGGTACCGGACGCGCCACGAGCCCTCACCTGCACTATGAGGTTCACCACAAGGGCGTCCGTGTGAACCCGCTGCGGTTCCTGCTCGACCGCTAGACGGAAAGCTGAAACAGGGCGTTGCGCTACGGATCGAGGAGGTCCGCGGGCAGCGCCCCGTAGTCTATCGAGTAGAGCGCCACTCCTTCCGATTCGTGCAATTTCGTCAGACCCGGAATCTGCCCCTCGACCCACGGCTTCAGTTCGGGTCTGCGCGCCTCTGGGATCAGATGCGTGACGCCGTAGTAGCGCGCCACCTCGATGACGCGCTTGAGAGGCGCCAGCGGAATCTGAACAGCGAGCTCTTCCGAGTAGAAGTGAAGCTCCCACGGGTTCCGGGTCATGGTGATCGAGCCTGGGGCGTTCTCACGGATCCACTTCCCGACGTTCTGCCACCCTTGATCAGCTTCCCGCCACGGGTATCCGCGCTGTGCCTGAGCTTCCTGAAGCCGACCGGTTTCGTGCCAGGACCAGACTCCAGCCAACAGCAGGAGCACCACGGTCGGGGCGAATCGCAGCCAGCGTCGGCCCGTCGTCAGCGCGGAGAGGACGCGGCGGATCGCCGTCCATCCAGGGATGATGACCAGTGGCATGGCGGGGATGACGAGCCGGCTGATCGGCTCCCAGCAGATCGACAAAAAAGCCAGATGCGCGGCACTGATGAGCACGAACGCGGCGAACTCGGGACGAGCTGCCCATCGCAGGGCTCGCCAAACCGTGACGGCGAAGCCGCGTCGGGCACGCGATCGGCGACGCGCGGCGCCCATGCCCGCCGCAAGCCCTCCGGCAAGGAACGTGAGCGCCGCAGGCAGACCGAGAGCGTACGTGCTGGCGTCTGCCTTGTCCCACTCCCCGGTCTTGGCATCCATCCGAACGAACAGCCACCATGCGTGCTGTTGTAGGTAGCGCCAGCTCATCGTCGCCAGACGCTGGGGCTCATAGAGCTTCTGGCGGAAGGATGGGATGTCCTCGCCCCAGTAGAGCCGGTACGTGCCCTCCTCCCATCCCACCCATCCGATATACCCGGAAGCGTGGTTCTGCGTGCTGTAAAGCGGGTTCCCAAATGCCATCGTGTTGCGCACGAACCAAGGCAGCAGCAACACGCCGACCAGCACGACGCCGGCTGCGAACCGAGCATCCCGGCGCATCCATCGCCTGGCTGGACGGCGCGCGATGCGCCACACGACGTACGACGCGACGACGGCGGGAAGGAGGATGATCGCGGAGCCCTTTGCCAAGTACGACGCGGCGAAGCAGGGGCCCATGCCATAGAACCAGCGCGAGTCGTCCCAGCCCCGTATCAGACAGTAGACCCCGCAAGTGACCAGGAAGGCGAACGTCACGTCTGACAGGCAATGCAGCGACCACTCGAAGACCGGCAGGTAGAGCAGGATCGTAAACGCGCTGGCGATGGCGACGACGCGCGATCTGGCAACGCGCAGCGCCAGCGCGTGGACGATCAGCGGGAACCCGAAGCATGAGATGAGCAGTGATGGCAGCTTGGCTGCGAGCGCGGTCTTCCCCATCACGGCGAAGAACGGGGCGATCAGGAACGAGTAGAAGGGAGGCCAGTGGTCCTCAGGACGGACGATACCAGGCGCGTAATGGCGGAAGTACCATGAGATGTAATCGACGTGGAGCCCGCGACCCCGCAGGAGCGAATCCGCCATCTCGGCGTAGCCGGATGCGTCTGCGTGTCCGACGTACTGGATCGGCGCGACGATCCGCAGCTTCCAGATGAAGACGACGATGCCGGCGAGGACTACCAGAGCCGGCGAGCCATAGTGGCGAAGCCATGCCGCCGAGCCCCGACTAGGCTCCATCGCTCGGCGCTGCCTCTGGGATGGGACGGAACGCCTGCGCCAGATGGATCGGGATCGGGAAGAGCGTCGTGGAGTGCTGTTCCGAGGCGACTTCGACCAGAGTCTGGAGGTAGCGCAACTGGAGTGATACGGGGTTGGTTCCCAACACCCTTGCCGCGCTGGTGAGGGCTTCTGCCGCTTGGTGCTCCCCCTCCGCCGCGACGATCTTCGCCTGCCGTTCGCGTTCAGCCTCCGCTTGCCGCGCCATTGCCCGTCGCATGCCCTCCGGCAGATCGACGTGCTTGATCTCCATCGACTGCACCTCGACTCCCCAAAGCGCCGCCTTGGCTGCGAGGACCGCCTGGAGGTTTTCGTTGAGCTGATCGCGCTCGGTTAGGAGGGAATCGAGTTCCGCTCCGCCGAGGATCGACCGCAACGTCGTCTGGGCGAGCAAACCCGTCGCAGCCACGAAGTCGTCGACGCCGATGACCGCCTTCACCGGGTCGATGACGCGGAAGATCAGTACCGCGTTCACCTTCACCGAGACCGTGTCGCTGGTGATGATGTCCTGTGGCGCGACGTCGAGCGTCTGGACGCGCAGCGTGATCTTCACCATGCGGTCGACGAGGGGGATCAGCAGAATCAAGCCGGGACCTTTGGCGCGGAGCACGCGCCCGAGCCGGAACACGACCGCACGCTCGTAATCGCGGACGATTCGGATCACCAACAACCCGAGAATGGCTGCGAAGATGACGGCGACGGTCGCCACCAGGTACGGACTCGGCAAGGGCTTGTCTCCCCACGTTGATCGGAGTCGGGATATTCTAGGTCGTGCCGGACGCGATCGCAACCATGGCGTCGCCGTATGGCGGGCGTTGACGGAACCATGTGGATGCCCTTGAATGTGCGTCGTGGACCACGTCAGGAAGGAGCCCGCGATGGATATCCGGGTCACAGACATCGAACGTACCCTCGTCGAAGTCCTACACACGCCCGCGGCGGGCAGGAGCATGCTCCGGCACATCCCCGGATGGACGATCAGCGAGGTTCTCGTGCTGCGGACCAACGTCGGGTTGGTCGGGATCGGCGAGACCATCGTCCACTACACGTGGTCGCGCGTGACCGATGCGTCGGTTCAGGAAGCCATTGGCAAGAACCCGTACGATCTGCTCTACCGCGATGACCTGGGAGCCGGACTCCAGATCGCACTGTGGGATGTCGCGGCAAAGCACGCCAGCGTTCCCGTCCATGCGCTGCTGGGTCAGAAGGTCCGAGATCGGGTCCCGCTGGCTTGGTGGTGCATCGACATGCCGCCGGAGGATTGGGCGTCCGAAGCGCGTGACGCCATCCGCCAGGGCTACACGAGCTTCAAGCTCAAGGGTCGGCCGTGGTTCGACATCGTCGAGCAGGTGCGCGCCGTCGCGGACGTCGTCCCGGCAGGCTCGCCCATCGACGTCGATTTCAACGACTTCCTCTTGGACGCAGACAACGCGCTGTCGGTTCTCAAAGCACTCGAAGAGATCGACAATGTCGAGATCTTCGAGTCGCCGATCCCGCAGGGGGATGTGCCCGGAAACGTCCGCCTCCGCTCAGAGCTCAAGAGCCAGATCGCGATGCACTATGGGAGCCCGCCATTCCGCGTCGCTGTCACAGAAGGCGCGTGCGACGGTTTTGTGCTTTGCTGTGGCGCGAACGCGATGCTGAGCCAGGCTCGCGCCGCAGCCCAGGTCGATATGCCGTTCTGGATCCAGCTCGTTGGGACGGGCATCACGACGACCTGGGCGAACCACCTCGGTGCGGTGCTGACGCACGCGAAGTGGCCCGCCATCACCTGTCTCAACACCTACTCAGAGCCGTTGGTCGTCGAACCGATCCGAGTCTCCGACGGTCATGTCGCAGTCGGCGACGCACCGGGGTTGGGCATCGAACTCGACCGAGACGCCGTCGCAAGACTTCGAGTCGATGCGCCGGACATCCGACCGTCTCCGCGCTGGGTCCAGACGATTCGCTTCGGTGACGGGACACGTGCTCACTTCCGGAACTACGACGACTATGTGCCGTATTTCCGCGAACGCAAGCTCCCAATCGGTCACCGGGATGTTCGGCTCGACGTCTGGTTCGACGACGGTTCGTCGGAGTTTGCGGCGTTATTCCGACGCGTTTGCGACGGTCCCGTCGTCGAGCGCTCCGCCTAGATCAGGTACTGCCGGAGGTGTCGCTGAGCCAGAAGGATTCCGGCGAACCTTCGAGGGCCCAACCACGTTCGAGCATGGGGCTCGATGTTGATGTCGGCGTCGTAGTCGTGGTGGTAGAGGATCGCGAACAGCGTTCCCCAGTCCGTTTGGTCGAGCCCGGCGGGCGGATCCTCGAACGGCTTGCCGCCGATGACGACGCTGCCCTTGGCGTGGACGTGGTAGACGCGGTTGCCCCAATCCCGCAGTTCCGCGAGGTAGTCCCGACCGTCGTAGAAGGGGTGCGACGGGTCGAACTTGATTCCCAGCTCCGGCAGGTGCGGCAGGATCAACTGCCAGGCATCGGGCCCGTAAGAGAAGTTGGTGATGTGGCAGTTGTAGACGGCGATCCTGACGCCGCGAGGTTTGCCGTAGTCGATCATCGCGCCGAACGAATCGACTGCGCGACGAGCGTTCTCTTCGAGGGATCGGTTCCCCGCATCCCCGCCGCACGTGACCATGAGCGGACACGATATGTCGGCGCACAGGTCGATCATCGCTCGCGCCTGGCGCATCGACTCCTCAGCGACGGCGCGATCGTCGGCGTTGTACTGCTGCGAGAAGAGCGCCAGCATGGAGAAATCGACGCCGTACCGCTTCGACATCGCGCGCATGTGGTCGCGTCGGGCGACGACATCGACGTTGCCGAAGCTGATGTGCTCGACGCACGAGAACCCGTTCTCCGCCGCGAAGCGGAAATCTTCTTCCGACAGGTCGGTGATAAAGCCGATTCTCACGTGGATGCTCCCTGGTGAGGGGTCGTCGGGTGGTATGGCGAGCTCCACTATGTCGCTGCCGCGAGAATTCGTCAACGTCGGCGAGGATGGGGCGGATCGACTTGATGGGCTCGGGACGCGTATGGCATGATTGTCCGCGTGACGCCCGGGCCGCGCGAATCGGCATGTCTCTCCGTCGCTGGATGGTTGCGGTTCCGCGGCCGAGCCAGAGTCCTCAATCACGCCATTCGTGCCGGCATCAGAGCTCAGCGCACGTAGCGCTTGAGGGGCCGTCCGGTTCCATCATGTCGTGTGTCGGGCTCAGCGAACCGGATCGCAGGAGCGTTCGATGAAGGTCGCAGTGATCGGGCTGGGCTACGTTGGCGCAGTGACGAGTGCGTGCCTGGCGAAGCTGGGTCACCATGTCGTCGGCGTCGACCGGATGGCTGGCAAGGTCGAGCGGATCAATGCCGGCGAGGCACCGATCACAGAACCGGGGTTGGACGACCTCATCGCCGAGATGCGGGCAACTGGCCGTCTGGAGGCGACGCAGCGACTCGATGCGGCCGTCGGCGCGACGGAACTGGCGGTCGTGTGCGTCGGCACGCCGACGGGCGCGGACGGTTCGCCGGACATGGCTGCCATGGACATTGTGGTTGGCGATATAGGTTCCGCGCTGTCGGCAAACGGCCGCCCCTACGTCGTCGCGCTTCGCAGCACGTCGCTGCCTGGTACGTCCGAGCGGTACCGGGCTCTCTTACGAGAGCGCGTTGGGCGCGACGACGTCGACGTGTGCAGCCACCCGGAGTTCCTGCGGGAGGGCTCGGCGATCAGCGACTTCGAGTCTCCCGCGTTCATTGTCGTGGGCACCGACGACGAGCACACGGCCGCCGTCGTGCGCGAGCTGTACGCACCTTTCGTTGCTTCGTCCCCTGACCTTTTCCACGTGATGGCTCCGGCTGCGGCTGAGATGTTGAAGTACGCCTGCAACGCTTACCACGCTGTCAAAGTGGCGTTCGCCAACGAGATCGGCGCGCTCGCCGCAACGTTGGGTCTGGACAGCCACGCCGTGATGGGCGCATTCGTTAAGGACACCAAGCTCAACACGTCGAGAGCGTATCTCCGTCCTGGATTCGCGTTTGGAGGCTCGTGCCTACCGAAAGACCTTCGGGCCCTGGCGTTCCTGGCGGGCAGAAGCGACCTTAGGCTGCCTCTCCTCGAGTCGGCAATCCCGAGCAACCAGCGACATCTGGCGCGGACGCTGGATCGAGTGCTCTCTCTCAGCCCGAAACGCGTCGCCGTTTGGGGGATCTCGTTCAAGTCCGACACGGCAGATGTGCGCGAGAGCCCGGTGGTCGATCTTCTACATGGCATCCTGGCTGCCGGCGTACCGGCTCAATGGCATGATCCCGACGTGGCCGGAGCCCTCACCCGGCGCGGGGGCAGCGATAGCGTCGCCTACCTGGAGGAGCGCATTCCGCACGCCCTGGACCTGCATGTCCCCAACGCGGCGGAGCTTGCCGTCGTTGCTGACCTTCACGTCGTGTCGAAGTTCGACCAGAGCTTCGCGGAGGTCCTACGGGCGGCGAAGGCTCCGGTTCTCGACCTGAATGGCAGCTACAGGGACGCCATCTCGGCCGACCGGTACGTCGGCCTCCTATGGTAGAGGTGACAACGTCAAGCCATGAGCCGCAGTCCGGCGCACGTCGTCTCCTCATGGCCGTCTACCAGTACCCGCCATTTGGGACGGTCGGTGGCAGCATCAGGGCGACAAAGTTCAGCCGGTATCTGCTCGACCACGACTGGCAGCCCATCGTCCTCACGATCCGCGACTCCGGGAACCCGTACGTCCGGCGGGACAGCGCGTCGCTCCTGACAGAAGTCGATCCGCGAGTGACGGTCGATCGCATTCGGGCGATCCAGCCGCCGGCGTTCCTCGTCCGTCTTCTGCGAGGAGGGTCCGCCCCAACGGACCCAAGAGCCGCCACAGGGAAGCAATCCCTGGGCCCAAAGCGCTTATTGCGCGCGTTCTGCCGTACCGTGCAGGGGCTCCTCGACAGACACCTTCTCACCTACGATCCCATGATCGCGTGGGTCCCGTTCGCTCTCTGGCGGATGCGCCGTTGGATGTCCGGCCGCGGGGTCGATGCTGTGTTCGTGACAGCGCCGCCCCGGTCGATGGTCGTCCTGGCATGGCTGGCGCGACGCATCTACCACAAGCCAGTCATCTGGGATGTACGCGACGACTGGGTGGACACGCCTCCGTTCTACACAAAGAGCCGAATCCAGCGAGCCATCGGGCGATGGGTCGAGCGCCGGACGGTGCAAGCGGTTGACCGCGTCGTCGTGGTCTCCACCCGGAGTTACGAGGACTTCGTCGCACGATACGGCGCACAGCGTCGCAAGATTCGCATGATCCCGAACGGATGCGACCTGGATGAGTTGCAGGTTGGCGCTTCGACGCCTCGTGACGACCGAGATGATGGGCGCTTGCGCATTGTACATGCCGGGACGGTGATGCCGCCGACCCGCGACCCGCGCGCGCTATTCGACGCGCTGTCGCACCTACGACGCGACATGCCGGACTGCTACGAGGCAATCGATCTCCTGTTCGTGGGCCCTCTGCCGCGCGTATCTGCGGAGCACGCGTGGAGGGCCGGCTTGACTGAGTGCGTCAGTGAGGTCGGATTTCTGCCACGCGACGAGTTCTGGAAAGTGACGCGCAACGCGGACCTTCTGTTGACCGTCGGAGACGTTGGCTTCCCGTCCATGGTGCCTGGCAAGATCTACGATTATTGGGCGGCGCGCCGACCACAACTCTATATCGGGGACCCTGGGTCCGCCTGGTCGCTGGTCGAGGATAACCAACTGGGCGTCTGTGTTCGGAACGATCCCGAGCGGATCGCCGAGGCGCTGGCGGAACTGGTTGTCCGCTGGCGGTCGGGGGGGCTTGGCGACCTTTCCGTCGACGGGCTCGCGCGGTACGACCGCCAGCATCTGACCTCCCAGCTTGCCACGGAGCTCGACGCCATCGTTGGGATACAGGCTGAGGGCTTGGAGACGTGAAGGCAGGAGACTTCGGCGCAGAAGCGGGCCCGCGCTTGCAGGATCACATGAACCACGGCGACGAGATGGGCGAGCTCTCAGACAACCGACGCCGCGATACGCTCCGGCGGGGCGTCGTGATTTCCTACATCGCGATGGCGGTTCAGTTCCCGTGCTCGGTTCTCGCCCAGATGCTCCTTAGTCGCGCGATGGGGTCGGCTGCGTACGGGCAGTTCGGCATCTTCCAGAGCGTTGTCTTCCTTCTTCTTCCGTTTACCTCGCTCGGAGTCATTTACGGCATCCCGGTGTTTGTCGCGTCGGACGCTCGCCGCGAGCAGACCTCGCACAGACTGATGGTGCTCTCTTTGGCTCTGTTTGTCGGAGCGGCGACAGTTGTGGCTCCGTTGCTCAACATGCTCCCGGAGGGGTTACACGTCGCAACGTCAGCGGGCATCGCCGAGCGCGTCATGTGGATCGTTGCGGCAGTCGCACTGGCATACCGGACAGGCGTGGAGTCGCTGTTCATCGGCCAGCAGGACTTCCTCCGGCGAGCCATCGTCGCGCTCATCTACCCCCTCATGTTCGCTTCGCTTGCCGTTGGCGCGGTTGTCGCGCAGATCCGGGTCGACGCATTCAGGGCGTCCGTGATGTGGACTGCTTCGTTTGTCGTCTGCGCGTTTGCCTCATGGCTTCTCGTCCGGCGACGGCTCGGGACCGGCTCTGCTGGTGGAACCGCGCTCGTCGTGCAGCTCGGGGGTCTCGGCTTCCGGGCAGTCCTGGCGAACTTCTCGACCGCCCTTTTCTTTCGAAGCCCATACCTGGTCGCCGAGCGGCTGATGACGCCGGTGTTCATCGGGCTGTGGAATTGCGTCAACACGCTGGCTGACACGGGACGTCAGGTGTCCGGCGTTCTTGGGCGTGTGCTGCTGCCATACGCGGCGCAGCGCTCGATCCGTTCGACCACCGTTGCTGTGGTCCAGGCAATGACGCTTGCCTTGGCAGCCGGGTTCCTCGTGGTCCTGGCGTTCCCCACCTCGTTTACGCAGATAGTGTTCGGCGCGGAGTTCGCGGACCCCGATTACGTGTTGGTCGCCTCGTTCCCGGGGATCGCCGCGACCGTGGTCGCCTCGGCGGTCATCCAGGTGATCGCCGCGCGCGGGTTCCCACTGGTGACGTCGGTGCTCCCTGCCGTCGGCACTGCGATATTCGTCCCATGTGCTGTCGCAACGCACTCAGCAGGGACGACATGGTTCGCTATCTCGTTCTCTGTGTCTCAGATCGTCTGGTTGGCTCTGTGCCTTGCCGTGTACCACACGTGGGAGGGCTTTGGTTGGCGGGGCTGGTGTGACACGAGTATCATGCGTAGAGCCCTGACCTTGGGACGCCGTGCCGACCCGAGCTCGCCCAACAGCTCCAATGGCTGACAGTCAAGGGCTGATGCAGTCGAAGGGAATGCGAATGAGAACCCCGAAGGAGGTGGTCGAGGCGTTTCGGAGCGCCAGAACCCGCCTCGCGCCGGTTCTGAGAGAACTGGACTGGGATCGGCTGAGCAAGTACGACCGCGACATCGCGCGTGCTGCCCACAATCCGGTCGTGGATCGGATCGACAACGAGTCCGTCCCGTACATGCGGGTTGCGACGTACCTTCGCCGTCAGTTCCCAGATGGGGGCACCGTGGTCGATGTCGGCAGTTTCGTTCCGACGTTGCCCCTCATGTTGGCGGAACTCGGGTTCCATGTGGTGACCGTCGAGAAGCACGAGCTCTACGCTGGCGAATACGCCAAGATCACAAGCGCCCTTCGGGAGACGTCGATCGAGTTCCTCGACCTCGATATCATCTCAGACCCTCTGCCCGGCACATTCGACGCGGTACTCCTGATGGCTGTCATCGAGCACCTGAACGGCAGCCCAAGAGCGTTGCTCCAGAAATGCCACGGACTTCTCAGAGACGGCACCTCACGTTTCGTACTCGACGTTCCGAACGCGGCATCGCTTTGGAAACGCCTGCGCATGCTGCTTCGCGGCCGCCCCCCTTTCCCGGCCATCGAACACTACTACGACAGTGAGTACCCGTACGCCGGGCACAATCGGGAGTACACTCCGTCCGACGTGAGGAAGGTGCTCGAATGGAGTGGCTTCCGGGTTGAGTGCATGGACACGTTCAACTACCATCTGCCGGGCATCTTGCCTCGTCTGGTGCAGGCGTGTGCCACAAGCGACGCCAAGCAGTGCGTCCTTGCCTTCTGCTCTCCCATCTGAGCGCTCGGCACTTGCGAGCTGCTGCCCAAGGACACAGGTCGGAGGACTCATTCAGCGCCATGCGATCCCTGCTCTCCATAGCGAAACGCCTCGCGCATCGCGCACTCCGTTCCGTAGGGCTTGACGTAGTTCGCGCGTCCTCTCTTTCCGAACAGGTATGGGGAAGCCTGAGCCGGTTGTCCATCCGCAGCGTGATCGATATTGGTGCCAACGAGGGGCAGTTTGCGCAGTTCGCCCTCGAGACCTTCAAGAATGCCAAGGTCTGTTGTTTCGAACCACTCCCAGATGTCGCGGCGCGGCTTTCGACGTGGGCGGAAGGCAGCGCAGGGCGCGTCAAGGTGTTTCCTATCGCGCTCGGAGAAGCCCCAGGCGAGGCGACGATGCTGCGACACCGTGAGTTCTCTCCATCATCGTCGATGCTTCAGACCACAAGCGATTTCGGTCGTCTCCACCCGGAACTGTTGGATCAGGAACGGATCAGCGTGCCGATCGATACGCTTGATTCGGCGCTGGCGGGCGAGTCGCTCGAGGATGGCATCCTGGTGAAGATGGACGTCCAGGGTTTCGAGGACCGAGTGATCCGGGGAGCGACGCGCACGCTGGGCAGAGCGCGCGCATGCACCATTGAGGCGAATCTCGACAGCATCTACGAGGGGCAGGCACGGTTCGACGCCTTGGTGGTGGCGCTGTGTGGGCTTGGGTTCCAGTACGGGGGCAACGTCGCCCAGGTCTATGACCCGCGGGACGGGCACGTCTCCTATGTGGACGCCTTGTTCGTGAAACCCACGACGAATCCCTCTCCGGGGGGGCGCGTGACGTGAGGCAGGTGTTCCTCAAGGACGGCGAGGTGATCGTCGATGACGTGCCGGCTCCCGTCGTGCAGGACCAATGCGTCCTTGTGCGCGTGCGCGCCTCGTGCGTTTCTCCCGGCACGGAGCTTGCCTCGCTTGAGGCGAGCGGGAAGTCATTGATCCAGCGCTCGCTGGAGCAACCACAGAGAGTTCGACAGGTCATCGACCGGGCTTTGTCATCGGGCGTCCGGGCAACGATCCGCGAGGTCCGGCGGAAGGTGTCCGCTGCACACCAGATCGGATACTCTGCGGCAGGCGTCGTCCTCGAACTAGGGCGGGGAGTCGAGGGTCTACTGCCTGGAATGGCAGTAGCATGTGCCGGTGCGCAGTTCGCCCATCACGCAGAAGTGATCTGCGTTCCAAAGAACCTCGTCGTGCCTGTTCCTCCGGCGTTGCCGTTCCGCCATGCGAGCACGGTGGCGCTCGGTGCGATCGCCCTTCAGGGGATACGTCGCGCATCCCCGACGATCGGTGAGACGTTTGTCGTGATTGGCCTTGGGGCAGTGGGCCAACTGACCGCTCAGGCGCTCAGAGCCAATGGTTGCCGCGTGATCGGATCGGACCTCTCCGCCAATCGAGTCGCCCTGGCGGAACGTCTTGGGATGGCGACACACATCGACCCGGCTGCAAACGACCCCGTGGAGCAAGTGCTACTGAACACGGACGGCCTCGGCGCCGACGGTGTGATCGTTGCCGCGCATGCAGCCAACGACGAGGTGATCTCGACGGCATTCCGCATGTGCCGGCGAAAGGGCAGAGTGGTCCTGGTCGGCCACGTCGGCCTGAATGTGCGCCGCCAGGACATCTACGAGAAGGAACTGGACTTCCTCATCTCGACTTCGTACGGTGCCGGTCGGTACGATCCCGAATACGAAGAGCGCGGCGTCGACTATCCGTTCGCGTACGTTCGCTGGACCGAGCAGCGCAACATGAGGGCGTACCTGGAACTCCTTCGTGACTCGGCGATGGATGTCGGGCCGCTGGTCGAAGCTGCCTACCCAATCGATCGGGCGGCCGACGCGTACCGTGAGCTCCAGCACGGGCAGCAGAAGCCCCTGCTGGTCGTGCTGGACTACCCGGACCCTGGCGATGCCCCATCGACGCATGTCCGCCTGGAACACACGCCGAGACGGGGGATTCAGTCTGAATCGCCGGTTCGTGTCGCCTTGGTGGGTGCAGGGAGCTTCGCCAAGGGCACCTATGTGCCCATCTTGTCGGAGCTGTCGGATCTATGCCAGGTGCGGGCCGTGGTGAGCCGCACAGGGGCGAACGCTGTCGCTGTCGCCCGTCAGCTAGGAGCCGACCACGCGCTGACGGACTACGCGGCGCTGCTTGCCGACGAAACCATCGACGCCGTCATCCTGACGACGCCTCACGATGTCCATGCCTCGATGGCGATGCTCGCGCTCAGAGCCCGGAAGCATGTCCTCGTCGAGAAGCCTCTCTGCATGACCTGGAAGGAGTACCACGACATCCAGGATCTGCTTTCGGAGCTCGGCTCGGATGCGCCTGTGCTGCAGACGGGGTTCAACCGACGGTTTGCGCCGGACATTGCGGCAATGGCGAGCATCGTCGGACGGCGCACCAACCCCATGATCATCGACTACCGGATGAACGCAGGCCGTCTGCCGCCCGACCATTGGTTCTTTTCTTCATCTGGCGGCGGACGAAATCGCGGCGAAGCTTGCCATATCTACGATCTGTTCTGCTACCTGACGGGCGCATCGGTTGAGAGCGTTGCTGTAACCCACATCGTGCCGCGCACCCATCATTGCCGGCACGATGACAACTTCTCCGCGACGTTCGCATTCGCAGAGGGAAGCATCGCGACGCTGACTTACACCGCGCTGGGATCATCGGACCACCCGAAAGAGACGATGGAGGTCTTTGTCGACGGGGCGGTGCTCACCCTCAACGACTATCGCGGCTGGGCTGCCAAGGGCGTGCGCGCGAAAGGCGACAGCAGACGCGTGGCGGATAAGGGACACCGATCCGCCGTGCGCGCGTTCTTCCAGTCCATACGACACGGAACAGAACCACCCATCCCTGTCTGGGAACAGCTACACGCGACGGAGATGACGCTCTGGGTCGAGGATCGTCTTCAGCCCCAGGCCGACGGGCTTCAAGCGGAGGTCGAATGACGGTTCTGGTGTCCGTAGATGGGCCACGTGCGTGATGGGACCGCAACGAGATCTGCTGGTGCATGCCTTCAAGGCAGCGTACGGTGTCGTGCCGTATCCGCTTCGGGCCGGGTTCCGCGACGTCGTGTTCTCGCCGAGGCTGGCGTGTCTCTACGTCGAGGCGCGAAGGCAGTTCCGCGCCGCGTGCACGTGGAACCGCGACCAGACTGAAGCGTACCAACTGGACGTCCTGCGGAGCCTGCTCGAACACGCTCGACAGCGCGTGCCGTTCTATCGCGACCTATTCAGACGACACGGCTGGCACGCCGATTCGTTCGGGTCGCTGGACGACCTCCGAAGGCTCCCTGCCCTCGACAAGGTGGCTCTGAGCGACGATCGGATGCGGTTCGTCGCTGACGACTGCCCACCACAGCGGCTCACGTACATGACCACCAGCGGATCGACCGGCATCCCGTTCGGATTCTACCTGGAACGCGGCAGGACGAACGTGGCGACCCTGGCACACCTGCACGAGACATGGGCTCAGGTCGGGTGGACGCCGCGAAGCCGCAACGTCGTGCTTCGGGGCAAGTTCGTCGGTTCCGCTGAACGTGGCCGCTATCACGCCCACGACCCACTGGCGCGAGAACTGCTGTTGTCCTCGTACCACCTCTCGCCACAGGTCATTGCCGAGCACTTTCTGCCCGCCATGCAGCGGTATCGGCCGGAGTACCTGCACGCCTATCCGTCCGCAGCGACGATCCTGGCGCAGCATGTCATCGAAACGGGTCAGAGGCCTCCGCCGCTTCGCGCCGCACTCCTTGCGTCGGAGAACCTCTACGACTGGCAACGCCGGCTCGTCGAGACGGCGTTCGGATGCCCCGTCGTGTCGTGGTACGGGATGGCTGAGCGTGCCGCGTTCGCCTTGCAGGTGGACGATCCGCCGGGGTATTGTTTCCACGCGGCGTATGGCATCGCCGAGCTGCTCTCTCCGGCAGGCGAACCGGTGACGCGCCATGGTGACGTCGGAGAGATCGTCGTGACCGGGTTCCACAATCGGGCGATGCCCTTCATACGCTACCGAACTGGTGACCTGGCGGCTCTCGACACATCCGAGACCTCCCAGTGCCCCGGTTTTCTGCGGGTCTCGCGCATCGAAGGACGGTTGCAGGAGCTTGTTGTCACAAGCGACGGCCGGCACGTCTCGATGACCGCGGTGAACATGCACAACGACCTGTTCGACCGCGTCGAGCAGTTCCAGTTTGAGCAGGTAGAGCCCGGCAAACTGTCGATGCGCATCGCGAGGCGTCCGGACTACGGCGAGGCGGACGAGCGGCGGATTTGCGACGAGATTGGGGAGAAACTGGCAGGTATCGACATCCACATCGAGTATGTCGAATCGATCCCGCGCAGCGCATCCGGGAAGCACCGGTTCCTGATCCAGCGACTCCCGGTGCGGTACTCCGATTGAGCCGACGCCTACGAACAGCATGTCCACCGCAGAGAATGCATCGATGACGGCAGACGTCGCGGTCGCCCACGTCGAGTTCCCAATGTATCCTCAGGAACCTCCCTACCACCCCGGCGACGTCTATCCCGAGTACCGGCTTGGGGAACACTCACCTCAACCGAATCACGCGTATGCCGCTGTGCGTGAAGCGTTCCATCTGAACGGCATGGATTCGGCGAACTACGGAACGGATCGCTGGAACCCGCTAGGGACGGTCATTGAGCCTGGGGATCGCGTCGTCATCAAGCCGAACTTCGTGCTCTCGTTCAACGAAGAGGGCCATGGGCTCGATCCGGTCGTCACACACCCGTCGGTGCTCCGGGCAATCGCCGACTACGCGTTCATCGCCCTCCAGGGGTCCGGTTCTGTGCGGATCGCTGACGCGCCGCAGTGGGACTGCGACTTTGAGGAACTGTCGGCATGGGGCGGGTTCGAAGCCATCACGGCGTTCTACGAGCGCCACAGGCTCGATTTCGCTTTCCTCGACCTGCGCAAGCTGCGCCGTCGCGTGACGGATCGCGGGTACGTTCGGCAGGATGACCGCGTCTACTTGGATGGTGATCCTAATGGGTACACCGTCGTCGACCTGGGAGCACGAAGTGCGCTCGCGGATCTGCCGAATCCTGAGCGTCTCTACGGCAGTGACTACGACCGAACCGAGACCGTGAGCCACCATCACGAGGGTCGCCACGAGTACCTAGTCTCCCGCACCGTCCTAGAGGCTGACATCGTCATCAATGCGCCCAAGATGAAGGTGCATAAGAAGGTCGGCGTCACGCTGAATATCAAGAACCTCGTCGGGATCAACGGCGACAAGAACTACCTGCCCCACTACCGCGTCGGCTCGCCCAGAGAAGGCGGCGACGAATACCCGGACACGATGGACGTCAAGGGCCGAAAAGCCCTGGCAGCGAGGACATGGCTCCAGGAGCGCCTGCTGACATCGGGGTCGCGCGTTGGGGAGTTCATCTACTCGGTCGTATTTGGCGCATACCGTCTGCTGCGCGATGGATTGCACGTTCGCGTCGACAAGCCGGTCGTGGCCGGGAACTGGCACCGCAACGACACCTGCTGGCGCATGGCCGTCGATCTGATGAACATCCTGATCTACGCCGATGCCGACGGCACGATCCGGGATGAGCCGCAGAGGCGGTTCCTATCGGTCGTCGATGGCATCGTCGGCGGGCAGTTGCACGGACCCCTGTCCCCCAAGCCAATCGCCAGCGGCTGGGTGGTCGTCGGGGACCATCCGTACGCGGTGGACATGGCGGTGACGCGGCTCATGGGGTTTGACTGGCGAAAGGTACCGCAGCTCGGGTTCGCCCAGGCGGAGGCGTCGACGGGCTCGCTTGCCGAGCGCTTCCGGCTCGCGGACCCGGACGCGCTGCGTGTCCACGCAAGAGATGGCGATGTTTCGTCGATGATGCGCCATCGTCGGCGTGTGGGCGTGGAGTTCGACCCGCACCCCGGCTGGCGAGGTCACATCGAGCTGCTGGCAGACGAACAGGAACCGAACGCGTAACGCGTGAGACGGGCACCGATGCGGATCGGCTTCAACACGCTATCTGAGAACCCCTTCAGCCCCAGCGGCGCGCAAGGGTACTTCATCAATCTGCTGCGGGAGATCGGCAAGCTCGACACCGAGAACGAGTACGTCGTGTTTGTCAGTCGGACGAACCGGCATCTCTACGAGTTCGGGTACCAGAACTTTCGCCTAGTCCATGGCGGCCCGTCCAACGAAGCCCGCAAGTGGCGCGTCTTGGCGGAACACACATCGATTCCTGCATTGCTCTGGCGCTACCGCGTCGATGTGTTCAACGCGCCAGCGACGATTGCTCCGATCACGTCACCGGGCAAGCTCGTCCTGACGGTGAAGGCGCTTACGCAGTTTCATCATGCGGGAGCAGTTCCGTGGCGCGTGCGAACCTACCGGAGCCTGATGCTGGAGCGTTCGGCGCGGCGTGCGACGCTTGTCGTCGCAAACTCCGATAGTTGCGTCGAAGACGTCGACAGGTTTCTGCGTGTCCCCCGAGCGAAGATACGAAAGGTCCACGAGGCATACGACCCGACCATCTTCCACGTCATGGACCTAGCGTTCGTCAAGGCTGAGCTTTCGCGGAGATTCAGGATCGAACGTCCGTACGTGCTGTTTGTCTCCAGTTTCTATCCGTACAAGAACGCAGAGGGTTTGCTCGAAGCGTTTCGACGGGTTTGCGACAAGCCGGCGTGCAAAGACATGCTTTTGGTATGCGTCGGCGGGAATGACACGGACGGGTATCTCGGCAAGATCAAACGGCAGGCAGAAGCCATCGGGCTTGCTGACCGTGTTGTTTTCACGGGCTACCTTCCGCATCCGGACGTAGCTCTCTTCTACAATGGCGCGAGCGTATTCGTGTATCCGTCACACTACGAGACGTTCGGTCTGACAATCCCGGAAGCCATGGCCTGCGGGGCTCCCGTCATAGCGTCCAACGTGATGTCCATCCCCGAAATCGCCGGAGGCGCCGCGGTGTTGATCGATCCGAAATCTGTCGATGAGATTGCGGACGCCATCGAGCGAGTCGTCAGCGAGGATGATCTGCACACAAGGTTACGCGAAAGCGGTCTCGCGCGAGCGCAGGACTTCTCCTATGAGCGGACGGCGGGGCAAATGATCGGCATTTACGCCGAAGCCGCCCACATGTAGTCGTACAGTCGGCAAGCGTCGCCATGGGACGCCGCTGCCTGTGCAGCACGACCCGATCCGTCGATCCTTAGGGACTATTCGATGCGCGTCGCGATGCTGATCCACAACGTCTGCAACGGCTCTGCCTATGTCAAGGTCGCCGAGATGGCGGAAGCCGTCGCGGCAAGGGGCCATCGCGTGACGTTGGTTTCGACGTCGCCGACTCGGTTGCTGCGGTTCCAGCGGCGTGTGCAGGCGAACGTCGAGTACCTCGAAGCACCGGATCTGTTGTGGGGCCCGCTCAGGCAAGGAGCGGACCCGATCAACGGCATCCGGCGGATCCTCCGCCTGCGGGCTGAGGCGTTCGATATCGTCCATGCTATCGACTGCCGGCCAGCCGTGTTGCTGCCAGCGCTGTATTTCCGTCATGTCCAGCAGCGTCCGCTGGTGCTGAGCTGGTGGGACTGGTTCGGGAAAGGCGGGACCATGGTGGGCCGCTCCTCCCGACTCTACCAGGACACCTTCGGGCATCTCGAGACGTGGTTTGAAGAGGCGTTTCGCCATCACGCCCATTCGGCAACCGTGGTGTCGCAGGCGCTGTTCAGACGGCTGAGCTCAATGGGCTACGATCCGACGCGGATCCTCATCCAGCGCCCCGGATGCTTTGTCTCGCGCTATGTCCCATTCGGTTGGGGGAACCCACAGCGCGAGTTGAGGCGAGGTCTCGGGCTCCCGGAAGATGATCCGATCCAGGTCTACGTCGGTGCGCTGAATCGTTTCGATCTGAAGCTCCTGCTGGACTCGTTGGAACTGCTGAGACAGAGACGTGCACTGCCGCTGACCGTGCTCGTCGGGGAACACGACGTGAGCCCATTGGACGCCAAACGGCTTCGCGTTCGAACAACCGGTCGGCTGGAATCGTTCAGCGATATGCTCAGGCATGTCGGCGCTGCCGACCAGGCTCTGCTGCCGCTCCAGCTGACGACTGCCAACATGGCGCGATGGCCGTCGAAGATGGGAGACTACTTCTGTTGCGGTAGAGCGATCGTCGCTACGCCTGCGACCGATTTACCGGACGTCTTCGCCGAGCACGACATCGGCGTGCTTGCACACGACGACTCTCCGGCTGCCTTCGCGGATGCCATGGAGTCGGCTCTGTCGGACATCTGCGCTACGCGCGCGCGCGGCGACAACGCTCGCCGGTTCGCCGAAGCCGTGCTCGACTGGGACTCGATTGCGGGGCAGTTGATCGAATGGTACGACACCACGGCGAGTGCGTTCTACTCGCGATAGGTGTTGTTTCTGCAGCCTGGCATTGTGCGTCTCTGGTCTGGCGTGCTAACGTTCACGCGTCCACGGACATTCGGAGCGCTCGACTCGCGACCGACCCGAGCTAGGGAGTCCGTCACCGGAGCCTCAAACGTTGATGGGAAGACACATGGGGAGAACGGTCTTCGTCTCCGGTTGCTATGACACGATCCACGGTGGACACATCGAGTTCTTTCGAGCGGCTCGGGCGTTAGGCGACCGACTCGTCGTGTCCGTCGCGTCAGATCGCGTGCTGATGCGGCACAAGTACCGACTCCCGGCGATGCCGGAACAACACCGCTTGGAGGTCGTTCGTGCCATTCAGTACGTCGACGAAGCCTACCTGAGCTCGGGAGATCGGGTCGGCCTCGACTTCCAAGAGGTCTTCGAGCGGATCAACCCCAGCATCCTCGCCGTCACGCAAGATGACCGGTTCGAGTCGATGAAGCGCGAGCTATGCGCCAAAGTCGGTTGCGAGTATGTCGTCCTTCCGAAGACCCTCACGTATGAGCAGATCAGTTCGACCGAGATGCGCGCGCGCGCCGCAGCGCCGTGGATGGTTCCGCTTCGCGTCGATATCGCAGGCGGGTGGCTCGACTACGTGAAGGCGAGCGGCGGGATCGAGGGATATGTGGTCAACTGCTCCGTGTCGCCTCTGGTGGGCATCGGGGAGTGGTCCTACGAGAAGGGCGCCGGCTTGGGCGGGTCCGCCGCATGGAGCGCGTTGCACGGCAACAACTCGTTCTTGTCCGAGTGGGCTGGAGGTCGCGGCTGGCAAGACCCCGCCGTCGTCTTGGAGACCGGCTTGTGCGTATGGAGAGCTGGCGACGCAGCCGGGCTGGTCATGAAGCGGAACCCGGCGTTCCTCAAGGGACACATGGTCGCCGTGTGGACGTACGCGCGGGATGAATCCTTCGACCCAGCGTTGATCCACCGGGACTATGACGCGATCGTCGAGGCAGGCGAGACGGCGATGCGCGGAGCTCTCAACAGCGACATCGATCTGTTGCGCGAAGCGATCGACCGATCATACGAAGTGCAGTTGGACGAGCGCATGCCGCCTCTCCCGGAAGCAGGCGGGGCATCGCGAAAGTATTGTGGCGCCGGATGGGGCGGGTACGCGCTGTATCTCTTCGACGATCCAGACCGTCGGGAGTCGTTCGTGTCGTCGACACCAGGGTCGATTCCCGTCGAGCCGCACATGCGTTACATGGAGTTTGCCGCGGAACTGGATGATCGAGTGAATCCGCATCAGGGCTAGCCTAGCTGTGCCGTAGTGAACCTACCGGCGGACCAGAGCGTTCCACCATTGCGCTCAGACAGCCACCAGTACCGGCTCCGCCGTCGTTGACGCCCATGGGTGATTGAATGGAAGTGTCGGTCGGTACGACGCCTGCCGAGGGCAGCAAGCCAATCCAACGCGCGCTCAAGCGCTTGCTTGACGTCGTTGTCTCGGCGGTCGGAATGGTCGTGTTGCTCCCCGTATTCCTTCTGCTCATACTCGCCGTCAAGTTGACATCTCGCGGACCGGCATTCTACCGATGGGAGGTCATCGGGAAAGGGTGCAGACCGTTCCGCAGCTACAAGTTCCGCACGATGGTCGCCAATGCCGACCAGATCAAGCGTGAACTGATGACGCACAACGAGATGATGGGCCCGGTTTTCAAGATGCGCGAGGATCCGCGCATCACTCAGATCGGCAGAGTCCTGCGGAAGTACAGCCTCGACGAGCTGCCCCAGGTATGGAGCGTCTTCAAGGGAGACATGAGCCTCGTCGGACCCCGTCCCTGCCTCCAGTCGGAGTTGCCGCACTTCTCGGAGTGGCATCGTCAGAAGTTCGCTGTGACGCCTGGCATTACATGTCTCTGGCAGATCAGCGGGCGCAACGAGATCAAGGACTTCGATATGTGGGTGAAGATGGACCTCGAGTACATCGAGCACTGGTCCTTCTGGCTAGACCTCAAGATACTCGTGAAGACCATCCCAGCCGTCCTGTCCGGCAGAGGGGCTTCATGAGAGCGCTAGTCACAGGCGGCGCCGGCTTCATCGGATCACATATCGTCGATGCCCTCCTTAAGCGCCACTATCGTGTCCGCATCGTGGACGCGTTGGATCCGGTCGTTCACGCCGGAGGAATGCCTTCGTACGTTCCGGACAACGTCGAGGTTCTCTCGGGAGACGTGCGCAATCCCGAACTGATGTCGAGAGCCCTCGCCGACGTCGACGTCGTGTTCCACGAAGCCGCGCGCCAAGGGTTCTTGCCGGAGTTCAGCCGATTCTTCGACGTCAACACGGTCGGCACGGCGCTGATCTTCGAGACGATCGTGGCACAACGCCTGCCCGTGCGGAAGGTGGTCGTCGCGTCCTCTCAGGCGGTCTACGGCGAGGGGAAGTACTACTGCCCGTCATGCGATCGGATCGAGTTCCCAGGACCGCGCGATGAGGCGCGCCTACTGCGTTCGGAGTGGGAGGTACCCTGCCCGACGTGCGGAACCGATCTGCGGTGGCGCCACACGGACGAGGCGACGGTCAAGCCTTTCACGCAGTACGCGCTGTCTAAGTACACGCAGGAAATGGTCGCCCTGAACTTCGGGCGGCGGTACGGCATTCCCTCGGTCGCTCTTCGCTACTCGATCACGCAAGGACCCCGACAGTCGTTCAAGAATGCCTACAGCGGGATCCTCCGCATCTTCTCCCTGCGATATCTCCAGGGGTTAACCCCGGTGATCTACGAAGACGGGCGCATGCAGCGGGACTACGTGCATATCGACGATGTCGTCGAGGCGAACATGGTCGTGCTGGATAGTTCCGAAGCCGACTTCCGGGCGTTCAATGTGGGTTCCGGCGTCGCCACGACGCAGATCGAATACGCTGAGAAGCTCGCGGCGCACCTGAAAGTCGATCCCGTCTACTCGGTTCCCGGCGAGTTCCGTTACGGTGACGTACGTCACATCGTGTCTGACGTGTCCGGTCTCTGCGCGCTCGGGTGGCGTGTGACGAAGTCCTTGGACGAGATCATCGCCGACTATGTGGCGTGGCTCGGAGAGCGTACGGACCTCGCGGACTACTTCGAGGATGCCGCGCAGGCGATGAAGGCTGTCGGGGCGGTCCGTCAAGCGCTGGCGTGAGGGACGCCGCGTGAAGGCTTTCTTGCTTGCTGCCGGACTGGGCACGCGCCTACGGCCCCTGACCTACGAACTGCCGAAGTGCATGCTGCCGATTAATGGAGCACCTCTGCTAGCGATCTGGTTGGATCTGCTTCAGCAGCATCGGATCAGTCAGGTTCTGATCAATACGCATTACTTGCCCGAGTCGGTGGAACGCTATCTCGCGTCGGCGCGTCCGAGCTACGGCATCCATGTCTTCACGTCGCATGAGGAAGAACTCCTAGGGAGCGCTGGGACGATCCGGCGACACCGCGGATGGGTCGAGGGCGATCACAACTTCCTGGTCTGCTATGCCGACAATCTGACGGACGCCGATCTGTCTCATCTGGCAGCGAGCCATCGCCAGGACCGTGACGTGCTGACGATGGCGCT
The DNA here is from genome assembly GCA_016866785.1 of Candidatus Poribacteria bacterium. NCBI lineage: Bacteria > Candidatus Poribacteria > Candidatus Poribacteria bacterium. Next base: position 28,438 of record VGLH01000007.1, on the reverse strand, counting down.
GTTCGAGTCCGACAATCCGCGCGGTTGTGGGATCGCGACTCTCGACGAGGACTCGACCATTGTCGATTTCGTCGAGAAGCCCGAAAAGCCAGTGAGCCGATGGGCGAACGCCGGGATTTACGTTGCCTCAAGGTCCTTTCTAGACTACATTGGCGAGGCGGACGCCGACATCGGCAAGGACGTACTGCCACGGCTAGTCGGGAAGATGCGCGGTACGCCGGTTAAAGGCTACTTGCGCGACATCGGCACAATGGAAAGCTACGCCCGGGCTCAGTTGGACTGGTACCGGAGACGCACATCAGAGACACGGTAGGGCTCCTGCGGCGGACTGCAGGGGGCCGGAGGCGCCGACTCAGCAATGCTCATCACCCAGACGCCGTTGCGCATCAGCTTTGTCGGCGGCGGAACCGACATGCCGGACTTCTACCTGGATCACGCAGGCGCCGTCGTCAGCACTGCCATCGACAAGTACATCTATGTGATCGTGAAAGAACGGTTCGACTCTGACATCTACATCAACTACTCGAAGAAAGAGATCGTCTCCGACGTCGATGCCATCGAGCATGACATCGTCCGGGAGTGCATGCGCAAGCTTGAGGTAGATGGTGGCGTCGAGATCACCTTCCTGGCGGACATCCCCTCGCGCGGAACCGGGCTCGGCTCGTCGAGCAGTGTGACCGTGGGCTTGCTCAACGCCCTCCACGCGTACAAAGGCGAACTGGTCGATGCCGAGCACTTGGCGCGTGAAGCGTGCGAAGTCGAGATCGACATCCTCCGCCATCCGATCGGTAAGCAGGACCAGTACATCGCCGCCTACGGCAACTTCCGCCACATTGAGTTCCGCCAAGACGATCGAGTCGATGTGACGGCCGTGCGCGTGAGCCCGGAAGCCCGACGTTCGCTCTCGCGCTCGTTGCTCCTCTTCTACACGGGCATCGAGCGAAAGGCGAACGCGGTACTTGCCGAGCAGAAACAGAACATCCCCGAGCGGTCCGAGTATTTCCTTCTCCTCAAGAAGTTGGTCCCAAGAACCCTGGAACTCCTGGATGAACTGAATCGGACTCCGACTAGAGGTCCACTGATCGAGGAGTTCGGAACCATCCTGCATGACGGATGGCTCCTCAAGCGGCAGTTCGCCAGCAAGGTCTCCAATAGCCAGATCGACGCCATGTACGAGACCGCGCTGGAGGCTGGAGCGATTGGTGGGAAGCTGCTGGGAGCCGGAGGCGGCGGGTTCCTGCTTCTGTGTGTCCCGATCGATCGCCAGGAGAGAGTGCGTGAGGCGCTCGGTCACCTGCGAGAGTTCCCGTTTGACTTCGTCCAAGACGGCAGCAAGATGGTGTTCAACATCCGGCAAGCCTAGTCCCGCCATCTTTCTGGATCGCGACGGCGTCATCAACGAGCGCGTCATCGGCGGCTACGTCACGTCCTGGCGTGAGTTCCGCTTCCTGCCATCGTCGCTGGATGCGCTCCGCGATCTGTCCTTCTTGAACCTTCCCGTGGTTGTCATCACAAACCAGCAGGGCATCGGCAAGGGGCTGATGTCCGAGTCCGACTTAGCTGAGATTCACGAGCGGATGGTGGACGCGGTTTCTGCCCACGGAGGACGTATCGACGCCATCTACCACTGTCCTCATCTGCGAGAGTCAGACTGCGAATGTCGGAAGCCGAAGCCCGGCATGCTTCGCCGCGCGAGCCTGGACCTGGGGATCGACCTGCCGCAGAGCTGGTTGGTCGGCGATTCGTGGTCGGACATCGCCGCCGGGGCGGCTTCCGGCTGTCGCACGGTTCTGGTCGGCGACGATGCCACATCCGATCCAGCAGAGCCGTCGAGTCTGGGCGTGACGCCGACCGAGCGTCGGGCGATGCTGGTCGATGCCGTGCCTCTCCTCGTGGTTCACCTATCGCCGTTCAAAGGTCACGTCGGATGACGCGTCGTCAGATCGCGTTTCGTCTGGTGCTCGTGCTCTGCGCTGCGGGCATGTTCCTGGTGGTTGGGCAAGCGTCGGCGAACCCGACGATCCTTCTCGGTAGGGACGACGAAGCATCGCGTCTGCTGACGTCGCTCGCCGTGCGCGGCGTCGTGCCCATCGAAGCCATCGGGTTCCGGCAGCACGCCCGGCGCGAGTTGGTGGATTGGCTCGAACGAGCTCTTGCGGTTCCGTTGTCGGAGTCGGACGAGGCGCGCGCTCATGACCTCCTTTCATATCTCCGGTTCCAGACGAGCTCGATGACGGTCCGCTCAAACGATCCCCTCGGTATTGCTGCGGTGTCGATCGGGATCGAAACGCGCGCCGAACGCGACGATTCGGGTGTGAGCTCGATTGCCTCGATCCGTTCCGGGATCATGGGGGAGACCGGCAACTTCGGCTTTCTGAGCGAGCTCACTTGGGGCGTCTCGTCGGAGGGCTATCCGTATCGTCCCGATGAGCATCCGCTGGCGGGCGAATCGTTCTCGTTCCTCCCGAACCAGATCAACGGCGCACGAGGGCACGTCTCGGTTGGCACGCCGCGTTTGAACGTTCAGGTGGGTCGTCTCAACGCGGTGTGGGGACCGGGAACCTTCGAGCATCTCGCGCTTTCGGCGGCGTCGGACGGTAAGGACGGCGTGCGATTTGCCGCGTCCTTTGGACCGCTGCGATTCGAGAGCTTGACGTTCGCGCTCCCCCATGCCGGCACTTCCACCTACTGGTCTGGGCACCGTCTGAGTGCGCGGGTCTCGGACCGCGTGGCATTGAGCGCGTACGAGGGCGTGGTGTACCGGGATCGCCTCGAGCTCGCGTACGTGAACCCGGTCGGCGTCTACGTCTTCCTAGTGCCGATGGTTGAGAGTGGCATCGCTGCCCCGGGCGGCGACGGCTACGCCGGTGACAACATGTTCTTCGGCGGGGACATCGTGGCGCGGATCGCCCCGCGAACGGTCGCCTTTGTCGACATCTTCTTCGACGACCTCCAGCCACAAGAGGGGGTTGGGCTCCTTCGGAACTGGGACTCGAAGTACGGTGTCCACGCGGGAATCCACGCATTCGATGTGCTTCCGCTCGGCGGAGCCGACGTCCGCGCGGAGTACGCGTTCGCGAACCAGTGGCTGTATACACACGAAGCGGACGGGCTGAACTACTCGCTGGGCGGGCGGCCGCTGGGACTGAGCACGGGCCCGGACTCCGATCTGATTGCCGTCGAAGTCTCGCGAGCGGTCGGCGCGCGCGGCAGAACGGGTCTGCTGCACCAAACCGCGCGGCAGGGCGAGACACGCCTTGCGGATCGGCATACGGCGGCTGATCCGCTCTCGTGGAACTATCTCTCGGGGACCGTGGAGTCCATATCGGAATCGTCGGCATTTTACTCGCACACGCGCGCGGGTGGCTTCGAGGGAGTCGTGAGCGCCGGCATCCGGCGCGTGCGGAACCTGGACCATCGAGCCGGGGTAGACGAGACCCACTTGACTGCCGAGGTCGCGGTTCGCGTGACCTACTAGCCGGTTCCACAGCCGCGCCTGTGCGGACGCGACAAGGCGGGCGAACATCCGCCGACAGGCTGTCACTTCGCGGATCGGACGTAGATGCGCAACTCAGGATGCGCCAGCGCGTTCAGCGGGAATGGCAGTGGTCGCTCCAACAATCCCCAGCGTTCGAGCCAGCCCGGCGGCTTTGCGGCGAATCGCCGAGCTTCGACGTACCTGGAACCGGCGAGCAACGTCCGGTAGAACGGTTCCGACGCGAAGTCGGCGCGTTCGAGCGGGAAGAAGTCCGATTCACGATAGGCATCTGGATCGTTGGACACGGCTGAGTGAATGCTCTCCTCTATAGATGCCACGAGGAACGCGTCCGCCTGACCGACATCCGCAAGCAAGGGGCCCGTAACGATGCTCTGCGGGTAGACCCAATTCAGGACTGGGAGTGAGGGTCCCGCAGAGAGCGGTTGTGACGGGTTTGCTCGTATCCACGACGCGACGCTCTCGATGGTCGAAGGCTGACGTATCGCCGACTCGATGGCGGCGGACGCCAGGGCAGCCTGGAGGACGGCGGGCGCCGCGCAAGCGATGGCGAACCCTCTCCAGCCTCGTGGGAGCCGCACCACGGCGCGCGACGCCGTGAGGTACAGCGGCGGCAGGACGGCGAGCCAGTGGCGACCGAAACTCAGCCGCTGGAGCAGAATCGGCGCCGCCGCGCAGACCAACCACACGAAGAGAGCAGCATCGAACCGCCGCCAGTGCCGGATCTGAGTCAAGGCGAGACCCACCATCGATACGGCGAAAGCGACGAGGAGGGGTCCCGCAGCCCATGCGAGGGCGGAGGCGTGACGAACGACGGGCGTCCATGGCATGTCGCGCGCCGTTGCGACGATACCGAAGTGCCCGAGGCGGTAATGCCCGAGTTCGTATCGAAGGTCGGCGAACACACCGGCGGCGGGATCGACGATGCTCGTGAGGATATACGGACAGCCGACGATGAATCCGACCGCGACACCGCCTAGAGCGATTGCGCTGAGGAAAAGCGCCGCTCTCCGATTGCTGGCATTCAGAAGCACCAGCGCTGGCGCAACGGCGATGACCGCCGGCAGCTTGAACGCCGCTCCGAGACCGGCGAGCACGCCGGCAACCAGGGCGCGGACAGGGGCGTTCCATCGTGGCTCCGAGGCGGCGAGCGACGAGGCGAGTGTCAGAGCCAGAGCAGGCACATCGACCAGCGCCAGAGCCGCTTCTCCCGTGACGAACGCGGGCGAGGCGACCAACGCGATGGCGGCGGCTCCATCCGTTGCGCCATTGCGTCGCGCCAGTCGGAGGAGCGCCAGGATGGCGAACACCTGGAACGCCAACGTCCACCGCCGTCCGGTTTTGGCAACGTCGCGCTCATTGGACACATCCGGTGTGGTAGCGGCGATCAAGGCGACCCACGGCGTTCCGGGCCAGTGAAAGAGCGTGAGCGGTTCACCCGCACGTAGGCGCTGGGCTTCCCTTGCGATGAGGCGCTCGCGCGGATCCGGAGTCACGTCTCCGTCGAGGACGCCGGGCAATCTCCACGCGAGGACGGCGATGACCAGCAACGTCGCCTGTAGTGTCGGTCGGTGCAGAGCGAGTCGGGCGCGTTCAGCAGCTCGGAGTCGCAGGTCTGGTAATCCCGGAGACGGCATATCTCGTCAATGATCCAATGGTGATGGGCGCAGCACGGGCGCTGCGTTGAAACGGAATTGAACCGGCTGGCGTTGATCGTAACGATGCGGACTGGATAGGTGCAATAGCCGACGTGTGCGATGCCCTGGACGCAGGCGGAAACGCCTTGACACATCTGGGCGGTCGGTGTATTATCGAGTGCGTTTTGCGGCTTGCCATCGGTTCTACGCCGCCGCCCGCGGCGTCACTCGGTGGGAGGTCTTGCCAGCAGAAGGAGCGCTGAGAAGAAGCACCTGAGCTCCCGTCGGTCACCAATGCAATCGTCCATAACATCCCTCAATCGCAAGGTGCGTATGTCAGCGTTTACGAAGTCACGTCGGTTCGCGGAAACCCCCCTTCCGATGTCGGAAGACTCGCGGGAACGAAAGGAAGAATCTGCGATGCGAAAGTACCTTAAGCAGGGCATGTCCTTCGCCTGCTTGCTGGTTCTGGTGCTTTTCGGCGTTGCGGGGTCGACCCAGGCTGCGCTGATCGACAGCGTACTGGCAGCGGATGGATCGACTTCGGGCAAGGTCGGCAGCACGATCCTCGTCCAGGGCTCCGGCCTGACGCCCAACACGACCCTCGGTCGTGTGACGATCGGAGGCATCACGCTGACGTCGGCGTCCAACAACCTGCTCGCCATCACGGGCAGTCTGAGCGGCGACGACAGCGTGGTGACCAACAGCTCCGGCTCCTACCGCTTTCAGTTCCGTCTACCGGCGGTGAGCGGCGGTCAGCAGTTCCTGCGGGTGGGTGGAACCCAGGCGACCACGGCGTTCACGATCCTGCCGCAGATCACCAGCGTCTCGCCCTTCGCGGCGCGCGTCGGCGAGTCGGTCACGGTCACCGGGAACGGGCTCAAGTCGGGTGACAACAAGGCGAAGGTCAGCCTCGGCGACGTGGCCCTCGCGGCGGGAGTCGCCTCTTCCACCTCCAGCCACGCCGACAACCTGAACAAGGACGCGACCGTCAACGCCGACGGGACGTTCTCCGTCGTTATCGCGCTCAAGTCGGTTGCCCGCGCGACGACGACGAGCGGTGTCGTCGGCGTGACCGTGGTCGACAAGAACGTCGGCGGCGACCTGGCGGCGACGTCGAACTTCCGCGTCATCTCGAAGGTCGCGTCGATCGACAAGACGTCGCGTCTCGTGGGCGAAGCGCTCGTCGTCAAGGGCGAGGGCTTCCCGGGTGGCGCCAACGTTACCGTCGTCACTCCCGGCCGCACATCGACGGTCGCCGCTTCGGCGCTCGGCGTTGTCGACCTGAGCACGACGGTTGCCGAAGCGCAGTACGCCGCGACGGCGAACACGGTAACGATGCAGGTCGTCGGTGAGGCGGACACGTTCTCGGACGCCGGCGGCGTGACGGTCAACGTGAGCGCCGGATTCAATGCCGCGTCGGTGCAGTCCGGCACAGCGGGCACGACGGTCATCATCGACGTCAAGGGCTTGAACAAGCGGGGCGGCGACACGAACGCGACGTGGGATGAAGACGTCAACATCACGTTCGACGGCATCGCCGTGACTGCCACTGCCCATGCATCCGACAACGCTGCGGATGCCAACGGGACGCGCGTCGTCCAGTTCGCGGTTCCGAGCGTTGCCACGAGCGGTGTCAAGTCGATCACCGTGACAGGCAAGGTCTCTAGCAAGCCGGCGACCGTTAGCGGGTTCGTCTACTCGAATCCGGGTCTGGGCGCGTCCATCGCGCTCGACAAGTCCAGCGGCGCTGTCGGCGACACTTTGACGCTGACGGGCTTCGGATTCGTCCCGCTGACGAACCTTGGCAAGGTCACGTTCGGCAACATCGATTACGTCGTCACCCCGACCGCCACCGTCGGCACCGTCACGGGTACTGATGTGACGAGCGACGCCAACGGTATCTTTAAGGTGACGTTCCCGGTGCCGGCTTCCGTGCCGCAGTCAACCGCTGGTTCGAAGCGAGTCGAGTTGACCGGAGCGGTCACGAACATCGTCTCCTTCTCTGTCTCCGCGAGCCTGACGAAGGTCTGGGTGAACAGCCCTGAGCCCGGCGCGGGACTCGCGGCGGACGCCAAGTCGGCGATTCGGAACTCGAACGTCATCAACTTCCGCGCGCGTGGGCTCGCCGCCGGTGAGACCGTCAAGGTCGAGATCGGCACGTACGCGCAGAACGTGACGGGCGTAGACGCCAACGGTGAGCTGCTCGGAAGCGTTCAGGTGTGGAACCTGTCGGCGGGCGACAAGACCGTGAAGATCACGGGATTGTCCTCTGGCGGAAGCGCGAGCCTAGCGAACCCGGTATCGATGAAGAGCGCCATCACCGCGTTCCTGAAGCCGGTGCCGGTGGTCGTCGGGTCGATCATCACCTTCACGGGCGACGGGTTCCCGGCGAGTACTGCCATCAAGGTCCACGTCAAGGACTACACGGGCGGGATCGCCGGTGCCAACCTTCAGGAGAACGTGACGATCGGGACGACCGACGCGGCTGGCGGGTTGGCGGGTTCGCTGACGGTCGCCAACAACGCCAAGACGCGCCGCCTGATCGAGATCCAGGGCGCTGTTGCCCTGATCCACGGCGCCACGACGACGATCGGCGGCTCGACGATGGAGTTCACCGTCGAAGCGTCGTCCGCGAGTCCGATCCTGTCAGCAGTGAATCCCGCGACAGGCTCCAACTCGGCGCCGGGCGGGACGACGATCCAGGTGACGGGAACCGTCGGTACCCCCGCGATCGTCAACCTCGGCAACCTGTTCTTCGGCGGCACGGCGATGCTCAAGGCGGTGGATTCCAGCAATACGCGGAACTCCCTCGCCGCGACGACGGGGTCCATCGACGACCAGAGCCGCATCATCACGGCGGCTGATGGAACCTTCGTCGTGACGTTCGTCGTTCCGTCGCGCGCTGGCGGCGCTGCGGACGTCAGCGTCGGCGGGTTCACGGTGCCCTTCACGGTGTCGCCGCGAATCACCAAGCTGAACGACTCCACCGGCAACATCACGGACAAGGTCAAGGGCGACACGATCAAGGTCGATGGTGATGGCTTCGGCGCGAACGAGTCCGTCCGCATCGACTTCGGGTCGACCAGTGGGATCGCCACGACGTCCTCGAACGCATCGGGCGTTCTGACCGCCGTCACGTTCACGATTCCCGCGCAGGCTGGTTCCAGCTCGGGCATCGCGGTGAAGGCGACGGGTCTGACCTCGACGCTGACGGCGACTTCGGCGAACACGGTTCTCCTCAACGCCAAGATCACGCTCTCCTTCTCCACCGGCGCCCCGGGCGACCAGGTGAAGGTGTCGGGCGTTCACTTCGGCGCCAATGAGAACCTGCGCGCGAGTGTCGCAGGCGGCGAAGTGGGGCTGATCGGCGCGTCCGATGGGACGGGGAGCTTCAACAGCCTCCTCATGAGCCTGCCCGCCCTTGCTGCTGGCGCCTACTCCGAGACGACGACCGGTACCGCTACCAACAGCGGTCTGTCCGTCTGGGGCGACATCTCCGGTCGTCGCAACACGGTCGCGTTCAACATCGTCGCGGGCGTGCTGAACGTCAGCCCGGGCAAGGCGAAGATCGGCGACACGGTGACGATCACGGGCGCCGGCTTCACCGGCAGCTCCGCCGTGACGGTCATCTTCGAGGGGCAGTCGGCGACGACGCAGATCAGCGGCGCGAGCCTGCTGGCTGGCACGACCGTCAAGGTCCTCGGACAGGACGTTGCGTCGAGTGCAAGCACGGACGGCTTGGGACGGCTGGTCGCGAGGTTCGTCGTTCCCGCCGGCATTCGCGGCGGCACGACGGGCATCCGCGTCCAGAGCCTGCTGACCGGCACGCTCACGTCTGAAGAGGACTCGGCGTCGATCCTAATCCAGCCCTCGGTCACGCTCACGACACTGGGCAACATCGAAGTCGGCGATACGGTTACCTTCACCGGCAACGGTTTCGGCGCGAGCGAAGCCCTGGAGCCGAAACTCGGCGGAGTCGTCCAGTCGTTCGCGTCCGGCGGCGCGTCCGCGGCGGACACCAACGGCGCGTTCTCCACGTCGATCACGGTGGGCAGCCTTGTCGCAGGCGGCAAGACGCTGAGCGTGTTGGGCAAGACGCTCAATGAGAGCGCCAGCTCGGCGACGGATGCGCTGAAGATCCTGCCGCTTCTGACCGAGATCCAGGTCGGAGGGTCGGCGAAGGCGAAGTTCAACAGCAACCGTGGCTTGACCGAGGGTGCTACGCCGGTCTCGGTCAGTATCGGAAGCACGGTGACGGTCATCATCAAGGGCATGCCTGCGGGCGCGTCCTTGGCGCGACTCACCAACCCGGGTATCGCCGACGCTGGCGCCGCATTCGATGGCGGGAAGGCGCTGACGTTGTCCGGTGTGGCTGGGTCCAACGGCGACATGAGCGCCAGCTTCGTGGTCCCATCCGAGCTGAACGCGGGCCTGCTGAGCCTGGCATTCAAGGGGGACTCGATCCTCGACTTCGCTGGGCAACTGGCGAGCCTCGTCAAGATCACCCCGTCGATTGCCGTGTCGCCTTCGAGTGGCGCGAGCGGAACGACGATCACGGTGAGCGGCAAGGCATTCCGACCCAGCCAGCTTGTGTCAATCTCCTATGCGGGAATCGTTCAGCGGACGGCTGAAGTCGCGGCGAATGGCGAGTTCAGCGCCCAGATCACCGCTGGGACGACGACCGCCGGATCCGTGACGATCTCGGCGACCGACAGCGGGGACGCGACGGTGACGGCAAGCTCGTCAGCGTTCGTCTTCAGCCCGACCGGCACAGCGGCAACGCTGACGGTCACGAAGTCGGACAAGTCGTCCTTCACGGACGCCGGCAGCGACGGTGCGCCGGACGTTCAGGTTGGCACGACGGTGCGCGTGGTCGGCGCCGGGTTCAGCGCCAACGCCAGTACCGGCGTGCTGCAGCTCGGGACAATCACGCTGACTCCAGCGAGCGCTGGAGTCGGGATCGTGTCCGGGGCGACGATCATCGCCGACGGCGCAGGGGCGTTCGAAGTGACGTTCACGATGCCTGAGGCGCCAGCCGCAATCTACGCACTGGCGTCCTCGAGCGTCCCGACGGCGCGGACGAACGTCCAGATCGTGCCCAAGGTCACGATCTCGGCGGCGACGGCGAGCGTGAAGGTCGGCGGCATCGTGACCTTCAGCGGTACCGGGTTCAAGGCGAACGGCGCCACCTACGAGGTGTTCTCGACAACCCGCTTCAACAAGTGGTCGATCGTCGACGGGACCTCGACGGCATGGCTCCGGTCGGACAACCTCCAAGTCACCCGCTCGGACGCCTCGAAGGCTGCCGACAGCCAGGACGCGATCGCCGCAGGACGCGGAACCATCTCGACCACGAACATCACCGTGGCTGAGGGCATCCTGCAGTCCGGCTACATCGTGGCGAACGCCAACGGCTCGTTCGACGCCAGCATCAAGGTCCTCGATCTCCCGACGAACGACTACTTCGTGAAGGTCGGCGGCTTCACCTCCGACAAGTTCACAGTCGTTCCGAACCTGACGGGCATCGAGAACTTCTCCGTGCCTGGCGTGACGCAGCCGGATGCCGACTTCAACGGCGTCCTCGAGGCGATCAGCCTGCGCGGCGGCGTCCTCGCGGACGTGATCGGCGTCGGCGTGACCGGATTCCCGGCAAGCGGCGCTCTCACCGTGAAGCTCGGCGCTGACGCGGCGACGTCGTTCGTGACGAGCGGTACGGACAGAACGCCGGTCGCCGCAGCCGTCGCCAACAGCTACGGCACCACGGTCGCCTACTTCCTCGTTCCCAGCACGATCGCCGGTGGCGTGAAAGCCATCGAGATCGTGGGTCCTGGTGACAAGAAGTCGAGCGGCCTGTCGCTCGAGATCCTGCCCAGCGCGACGCTGACTGGCAGCGCGACGGTCAACGTCGCTGACGTCCGCACGATCTCGCTGGTCAACATGGGCAGCGGCGAGCAGGTCGCGATCGACTTCGGGAACAATCCAGTCTTCGATCAAGACATCGCCGACTCCGCCGGCAAGAAGTCGGGCGACGGTAGCCACAAGACGAGTTCCGGCGGCGCCCTGACGCTGAGCGTCAAGGTTCCGACGAAGGCTGCGGGCGCGCGCGACATTCGGTTGCGCGGCGTGACGACGGGCGTGCATGGGTCTGCCAAGATCACCGCCCCCATCGTCACGGTCGTCATCACCGGCAAGATCACCGATCCGTCGGCGGTCGTCGGAGCAAAGGCGATCGGCGACAAGGTCACCGTCAAGGGCAACGGCTTCGGCGCTGGCGAGACCGTGACGGTGTCGCTCGGCAACACGACCCTCGGGTTCAAGAACCCGCAGTCGACGACTGCCGCCGCCGACGGTACTTTCAGCATCGACTACATCGTCCAGGCGTCTGACGCCGGCTCCGGCGGCAGCGCAACGAAGTGGTTCCGCGCCGTCGGTTCCGCCTCGGCGGTCATCGCCGAAGCCACCGCGGCGACGGTCACCACAACACCCGTGATCAGTTCTGTCTCGCCGTCGGATGCTCAACCCGGCTCGACGATCTTCGTCACCGGTCAGGGCTTCCCGGCTAGCCAGGCCGTCACGTTCACGTTCGGCGGCTCTGCCGTGCCAGGAGGCGTTGGCGGACTCGTCAGCCCGTCCACGGTGACGACCGACGCGATCGGATCGTTCAGCGCATCGATCCGGCTGGACAAGGACTCTATCCCAGCCGCCGCAACCGCCGGCGTCAAGTCGATCGTCGCGACTGCAGGCACAGGAACTGCGACCTACGGCACGTTCTTGCTCTCGACCCCAGGGTCGGGTACAGCGATCACGCTGTCTGCCACGACGGTTCTGCCGGGGGACACGATCACCGTGAAGGGCGTTGGCTTCGCGTCGAACACGACGGTCGGCGCGATCCAGATCAGCTCGCTGACGTCGGCGGGTGAGCAGTACACCGACGTGCTGTTGAGCTCGGTCACGCTCGGGACGCAGATCGGCAACCAAATCATCACGAACGCGAATGGCGTGTTCGAAGCCAAGTTCGCTTGGCCCACGAGCGGCATTCACGCCACGGAGACGGTTAGCCGAACCAAGAACGTGCGCGTCGGCGCTGCGACGGCGGTTGCCATGACGCTCTTGACCAAGCAGGCGCTGAACGTTGCCGCGGGCGCTCCGGGCACGGCTCTGGTTGTGACCCTGACGGGCTTGAAGGCGGACACGAACTACGGTTCGATCACCTTCGGCGGCACGAGCGTCCAGACGACCTCCGTCTCGACGGGCGTCCGCGAGGGCAGCGACCCGTTCACCGTCAAGAGCAACAGCAACGGCGTCATCGTCGCGACGATCAGCGTTCCGACGCGGTCGAAGCTCGCCGGCTACCCAGTCGCCACGACGGTGCTGACGGTGTTCAACACGGCTGGAACGTTCGAGATCAAGGGCGCGCGGATCACGAAGGTCGATCCGGCGTCGGTTGAACCGGGCGGGCGCATCGTCGTCGAGGGCGATGGCTTTGCGGCGAGCCAAGCGATCCTGACCACGCAGGTCAAGGTCGGCGGGTTGAACCCGACGAGCATCAGTGACCTCAACAATCCTGCTGCCGGTACCCTGACGGCAACGGCAAATGGGACGTTCAAGCTAGCGCTTGACATACCCCCGGTTCCCTACGGGAGCCAGGCGATTGTCGTGGATGTCGGCACGGATCAGGTTGCGTCGGGGTCTGTGAGTGTCGTCGCGGGTGTCCGCTCAGTCCTCGCCAACGGCGTCCCTGGAACCGTATCGACCCCGTCGGGTTCCTTTACGCCTCCTGAGGCGCGCAAGGGCGAGGCGATCGTGATCAACGCCGTCGGCTTCGCGGGCGGCGAGACGGTCACGGCGACGGTGAACGGCACGTCGTTCAGCACCATCGCCAAGAGCGACGGAAGCATCGTCCTGTCGTTCTCGGCGCCGGAGCATGCGTTCGGCGTGACCGACATTCAGCTCCGTGGCACGACCTCGGGTCAGGCGCTGAATTCGGCGACGGAACGTCAGCTCGCCTACAAGATGATACCGTCGGCTGCTGCTCCCAGCCCCGCCAATGGAACCGTCGGAACCGCATTCACGGTCTCCGGCTCTGGGTTCCCGGCGGGCGCTACGGCGAGCCTGCGGTTCGACGGCGACGGTGGCGCGGTCGTGGCGACGGCGGTCGTCCAAGCGAACGGTGCGGTTGCGCTGAGCGCGACGGCTCCGGCGACGACGATGGGCGCGAAGGCGCTAGTCATCTCCGTCGATTCGACGAAGCCGGCGACGAACCCGTCGTTCACGGTCAAGCCAAAGATCACGCTGTCACCCAACAGCGGCGCGTCCGTCACGTCGTTCACGATCACAGGTACCGGGTTCCCCGGTGGTGATGCCGTCACGTTCACGATCGTTGACCCGGCCACCAGCCTTGGGTCCGCCCTGACAGACGGCGGCGGCGCGTTCACGGTCGTCAAGACGATGCCGGTCACGGTGCCGTTTGGCGCGCGGACGATTCGCGCTGCCGGCACTGGCACGGGTAACGTCGATGCGACGTTCAACGTCGGCGGCTCGCTGACCATCACCCCGACGAGCGCGAACGTGGGCGGACTCATCAGCCTGCGGGCGACGGGTTACGCGGCGAACACGATCGTCTACGTGGAGGTCAAGGGCATCCGCGTTGCGACGACGTTCACGGATAGCACCGGCGCCTTCTCCGGTGTCCAGTTCTCCGTGCCGGCAGTCCCCGGCGGACCGGTCCAGTTGATCGCCCGTGAGGGCACGGGCTCCAGCCCGCTGTCGCTCGGCGACACGATCACGATCGGTCAGTCCGTGGCTGTTTCGCCGACGACGGTTGCTCCGGGCAACATCGTGTCGGTGACTGGCTCCGGGTTCGGCGCCAGTGAGTCGCTGACGGTCAAGTACGACGGTCAGGTCGTGCCGGCGGTGTCCGGCGGGACGACGGGAGCCGATGGTCAGTTCACGCTGACGTTCTCGGTCCCGAACCGCCCGTTCTCAGCGTCCAAGACGGTTGAGGTCATGGGTGCCACGACCGGGTTCGCGAAGTCTGCGACGGTGACGCTCTCCGGCGCGCTCGTCAGCATCGTGTCCACGCGGACGGGTGCTGCGACCGGCACGCCTGGTGACACGATCGTCGTGAGCGGCGTTGCCAACCCGTCAACGAACCTCGGGAACCTGTTCTTCGCCACTCAGGTCGTCACAGGCCTGACGGCGACGACGGGTCAGATCGTGGGCGCCGACCAGATCATCACGAACGTGACCGGGAACTACGCCGTTCAGTTCACGCTGGCTGACAAGATTGGCGGGACGTACCTCGTGACGGTCGGTGACCGAAGCACCGTGTTCACGGTGGTCGGCGGCGTCACGGTGACGAGCATCAACGGTGATGCCACCAAGACGACCTCGGCTGCGCGTGGCGATATCGTCGCCATCGCGGGCAAGGGCTTCAATCCCGGTGAGACGATCCGGGTGAAGGTCGGGTCCGCTGGTGCCGAGGCTACGGTGGAGACGTCGCCGCTGGTCGTCACAACCGACGCCAATGGCTCGTTTGCCGCAGTCACGTTGAAACTGGGCGATCTGCCCGGTGGCGCGATCAACGTCATCGCGCAAGGGCTGCTGTCGTCTGGCACGGCGAAGCTGACGCTCCCGTCGGCGGTGTCGCAGCCTGCAGCCGACGCCAAGCTGCCTGTCACGATGGGCAGCGAGGTGACGGTGAAGGGCACGCTCTTCACGGCGAACAGCGCTCTGACGTTCAAGGTCGGGTCGACGACTGCTGAGGCAGTCTCCGGTGCGACCACGGACGCCAAGGGTGACTTCAGCGCCGTCATCAAGGTTCCTGCCGTCGTCAACGGCGTGCAGGCGATCACGGTCAGCGACGCGGCGGGTCTGACGATCACCGTCGCCCAAGCGCTCCACATGAACGCCAGCCTGAGCGTCACGCCGGCTACCGGTACGCTTGGCACCGAGGTCACCGTCAAGGGGTATGGCTTCGCAGCCGACCAGAACATGACGATCGACTTCGGCACGATCGCAAACTTCGCCGCGCCTAAGGCGACGGCGAGCGGAACGATCGAAGTCAAGGGCACCATCAGCGCGGCTCAGACCGCAGGCGCGCGCGTCGTCGTGACGGCGAAGACCGACACCGCGGCACTCGCGACCAACGACACGTTCGTCTACCTGAATGCGATCGAGGCGGTTTCGGTGTCGCCCACCACGCCTGCGAAGGCTGGTGTTGCGATCACCGTGACGGCTCAGATCGGCAGCGCGTCGAACGCGACGTTCACGATCACTGGTGTTGCTGGAGCTAAGGACGTCGCCATGGCGACGGACGCCAGCCCGGCAACCCCGGCGCCTGCAGGCTACAAGGCGGTCAAGGGCTCATACACGGTCAAGGATGGCGATGACGTTTCCAAGGCAGCCGTCACGGTCACGTCGACGGACGCTTCTGGGAAGACGTCCAGCGCCACCGCGACTGGTACGGTCACAATCGACACGAAGCTTGCGATCACCGCATCGAGTCTGGAGCCCGCCGAGGTCCGCAACGGCTTGACGTTCACCGTCAAGGTGACCACTGAGGCCGGCGCCAAGATCACGGCGGATGTCTCGACGGTTGACAGCACCAAGACGGCTGCCGTCAACCTGACGGAGAGCGCCACGACTGCCGGGTCGTTCTCGGCGGATGTTGCGATCAGCTCCGACTCGACGTCCGCGAGCGGCGACAAGGTCGTGAAGGTGACGGTCACCGACGCGGCAGGTAACACCGCGAGCGCCGAGCTCAAGGTTCGTCTCCAGAACGAGACGACCTACACGGTCAGTCTCCATGCAGGCGTGAATCTGGTCAGCGTGCCGGTCAAGATCAAGACCCTTGCCCGCGCAAGCGACCTGTTCAAGCTCCTTGGTGGCGACGAGTTCGTGAGCGTGGTGATCCTCGCGGATGCCGCTGGCAAGTTCCAGCCGTTCACGTCGGCGGTCGAGGTCGGATCTCCGTCTGACCGTGCGATCAGCGACGGAACGGGTGCGATCGTCGTCATGAAGAAGGCGAATAGCGTCAAGGTCACCGGCGGAATGCTGAGTGAGACCGTCGCACTCAACAAGGGACTGAACGTCGTCGGCGTGACGCGCTCTGGCGCGGTCGCGACGGCGAGCGCCATCAAGGGCCTGGCTCCCGACGCGGTCAGCGTCGTGATTGCCGAGTCCGGTGGGCAGTTCAAGCCTGTGAGTGCCGCAGCTGACGTCAGCGTCTCCGGTGGTGCGGCGTACCTCGTCAACGCGACGACGGCGGCGACGCTGACGTTCAAGGGCGGCGCTTGGATGAACTCGGCGTCTGCCGCGCCCGTTAGCTCCGTCTACAACGCCGATGCGACACCGGTCTTCGTGATCGACGGTACGCTGGCGCGCGAGGATAACGCTCGCGCAGTCAACGGCATCGACGTGACGGTCACGAACCTGCGGTCTGGTCTGACGTTGTCCGAGGCTTCCGGGAACACGGCTGGCAACGGTCGATACGCTGCCACGTTCGTGAACCTCGGCTCCGGCGATGCGGACTTCCGCGTAGGTGACACGCTCGAACTGCGCGTCACCGACGGTAGCGGAACCTTTGGTGGCGTCAAGCCGGTGCGGCACACGATCACTTCCGAGGACGTGCGTCGCGGACATCTGGACATGGGTTCGATTCTCCTGAGCGTGGTTCCGGTTCAGTCGGCTCTGATGCCGAACTACCCGAATCCGTTCAACCCGGAGACCTGGATCCCGTTCCAGATCGCTGAGAGCGCTGCGGTTCGGATCACCATCTACAGCCCGGCTGGCGAGGTGGTTCGAACGCTCGATCTCGGCGCGCTGCCGGCTGGCACATACACGACACGGTCCAAGGCTGCCTACTGGGATGGCACCAACGAGACTGGCGAGCGCGTTGCCAGCGGTCTCTACCTCTACCGCATCGAGGCTGGTTCCTACAGCGCGATGCGCCGGATGGTCATTCTGAAGTAGTCGCCTTCCGACCCTAACCCCAACCGCGCGGGGCAGCGCCGAGCAATCGGCGAGCCCCCGCGCTCACGCCATACGCAGAGCATCCGCTTCGCCCTGCAAAGTCCGGGCTCGTCTTGGTTTCGGAGACGAGCCCGGATTCGGCGCGAATAGACGGCTAAGAGCTCGCTCAGTTCGGTTCGACATCGCGTACGTGGTTGCGTCCGGCTCGCACGAGGACTTCTTTCCATCTATGCAACTCCGCGTCCGCGCGAAGAGCTTCGTACCCCATCGAAGGAACGTCACGCCGGTGTGCCGTCTTGGTGCCAGCCCGGGTGACTCGGTCTAGCAGGAGGCAACGCATGAGGTCTTTCCAGAGGCGGTTCCCGCATCTCGTCTATGGGAGCTTGCTCCTTGCACTCCTCTTGTCGCTTCCGGCCCAGGCGGCACAGGTTCTCGTAGTCAGCGGAACCGTCACGAAGGCTGACGGAACTCCTGCCGCCTCCGGTCTCGACGTCGCGATCTCTAACCCGACGGCTGCGACCCGGCTGGGACATGACGTCTCGGTGACCGAAAAGACGGCTGCCGGCGGAACCTACTCCGCTCTCCTGGTCACGAACTTCGTCGAGGACGTTGCCGCCGCCGGCGACAACATCTCCGTGGCGATTCGCCAGGGCGGATCGACGCTCGGAGAGGCGAGCGTCGCCTTGTCTGCCGCCGATGAGACGAACGCCAAGGTCACCGTCAATGTCAAGCTGTCTGGACTTCTGGTGACTTTGAGCCGGTCGATTCTGCCGGGCGATGGCAAAGCCACTGCGACCGTCACGGCGACGGTGGTCAACCGAAGTGGCGCGGCTGTCACCAACGACACGCTGACCGCAACAGCGACCGCCGGGACGCTGACAGCCTTCACGCACACGGCTGGTGGCGTCTACACCGCGACCTACACCGCCGCGTCCGTGGCGACAACGACTTCAGCGCGTCTGACGGTCACGTCGGCTGCACTGTCGACGTCGTCCGTTTCGGACGTGTCGCTCGTCGTTGCGAGCGGCGAGGTTGGTGAGCCCGGCGTGTCTGGGCCCGTGCTCGCCGTGTCCGGGCTCGTCACGTACGTCGATGGCAAGTCGCCCGTCGCCGCGTTCGAGAACCTCACGGCTGAGGTTTCGCTGCGGGCTCTGAAGGAGACGCAGACGATAGGCTCGGCGGGAGGCGGGAAGTTCTCCGTGGCGTTCGTGAGCGCGACGGGCGGCGTGGTGACATCCGGTGATGTCGTCACCGTCAGGGTCTTGCAGGGGAGCACCGTCGTCGCAGAGAAGAGCGTCATCGTCTCGTCAAGTGCGGTGACTGCGGGAGCCCTCGACCTAGGAACCCTCGCCTCGAGGCTGACGCAGCCCGAAGCCACGAGCACGGTGCTCGCCGTGTCCGGTCAGGTCTACTACGCCGACGGCTCGACGATTCTATCGGCCACTGAAGGCGCGTCGGTGCGCGTCGAGGTGCGCGGACTGCAAGAGACGCAGACTCTTGGAAACGCCGGCGTCGGCAAGTTCTCAATCGCATTCTTCAACGCGACACAGCCAGTGGTTGCGACGGGCGACACAATCACCGTCGTGGTTCTCAAGGGCGGCAAGGCAGTTGCCACCGTGACGTCCAAGGCGACCGCCGCCCAGGTGACTGCCGGAGCCATCGACGCCGGCAAGATCGTCACCTCGCTGAATCCGTCGACGATCACCCTCGCAGTGACTGGAACCGTCAAGAACGCAGACGGGACATTGGCAGCATCCGGCACGCAGATCCGGGTGACCAACTCGTCACGACCGTCGGCGGGTGTCGCGACCAGCACTATCGGCGTGGCGGGAGCCGGCAAGTTCGGCGTCGTGTTCTTCGACGCCCTCGGCGAGCCAGTCGCCCAGACCGGCGACGTGCTCGTGTTCGAGGCGATCAACGCCGCAGGGACTTCGGTCGGACGCAGCAAGGTGACCCTGACTGCCGCGCACGTCCTCGGCGCGTCGGTCAATGTCGAGTTCAAGCTCACGGGCCCTGTGTCCGTCGGCGGGTTGGCGATCGACGTCCCCAACTACATCCGCATGCTCCAGAAGACTCTCGCGACTGTGGTCGAGGCTCCTGAACTCGACGAGTCGACGAGGGCGCTGATCAAGAGCCTGCTGCCTCAACTGGTCCGCGACGGCTCGCTCCTTGGAATCGCCGTCCCGGTGTTCCCGGCGACGCTCGATGAGAAGCCGACGGCTCCGGTGCTTGTTCCTGATCCGACGGACCTCGACCTCGAGAGTTTCGGCAACCCGTTGTTCGTTCCGCTGCTGGATGCGGCGAACGAGAACCCCATCGGGTTGGCGGACAACTCGTTCCGAGTTCCGGTGTCCCTCGTTGGCAACAAGCTGAACCTCTACGTTCGCGGCGGAACGGACTCCGGGATTTCGGTCGCCCTGAAGCCGACCGCAGGCGCTTCGATTCCTGCGTCCATGCGCGATGTCACGGCGAGCGGGACGTTCGACTACCAGTTCACGACTGACGAGGAACAGCTCCTTGCCGTTCTTCCGTCGTGGCCCGGATCGACGAGCAACCCAGTCGCAGGCGTGACGCTCTACCTGTCGGACAGCGGCAGAGGCGGTCCCTATCGTACGGTTCCGCTGACGAAGACGACGTTCCGGGCTGGCTCGCATCGCCGCACCGGCTGGGCTGTCACCGAGACGCTCAACGCGGGACGCGTCTACCACTACTACTACCGCATCAAGCTCACGAACCCGATCCCGATCAGCACGCTCCCCGCGTCGTTCACCAGCGAGTGGGCGGTGCCGGACGTCCGCAACATCCAGTTCGAGGATCGCGGGTTTCCGACCTCCACCGACCCCGAACTCCGGCGTCCGTTGCTCGACTCCGTCGCGCTGCGGATTCAGCCCATCGTCGGGGCGCTGGTCAAGGACGTCGAACGCGAGGCGATTCGCATCGCTGAGAACGCCGTCCTGAACGATCCTGCCATTCAGGCTGAGATCGCCAACGATCCTGAGGTGCGGGCGATTCTGCTGGCGCGCATCCAGAGCGATCCGTCGCTGCAGGCGGCGATCATCAACAATCCGGCGGCACGGTCGGTCATCCAGAGCCGGCTGCAGACGGATGCGACGATCCAGCAGCAACTGCTGTCGGATCCCGCGATCAAGTCGGCGTTGGAGAGCAACGCAGTCGTTCGGGCTAGGGGCAACCAGATTGCCACCCAGGTCGCAACCGAACTGGCGAGCGATCCGGCTGTCGTGAAGGCGGCGAACGACGCTGCGCAGGCGACGCTGCTGTCCGGCGGAACACCGGCGCAGGCGGAGGCAGCAGCGAAGGCAGCCGCGGAAGCCAAGATCCGCGAGTTGGCTCCTCCCATCGTGACGGCACGCCTGAACGCGGCGCTACCGGGATTGCTGGGCGATCCGACGGTCGCTGCCGCGATCCTGCCGCTCGCCGCGCCGAAGATCCTGCCGGTGGTGGCTCCGGACCTCGTGCCGGTGGTCGGCAACGACATCCTGCCGCTGGTGCAGGCGGACATTCAGCCGATCCTGATCGCCAAGTACGGGGCACGGTTCCTGAACCAGGCGCTCGCGAACGTGGTGGGCGATCCATCCGCGCTGATCGCTCGCGCTCAGGCAGAGCTGATTCCGTTCGGCAACAAGGTGACGGCGGAAATCCAGCGCACGATGGAAGTTCCGCTCGTGTCGAAGTTCACCGTTCCTGCCGCGGCTGGTCTGTGGGTCGCGACCTTCGACCTCGAGACCGTGGGAGACGGTAACTACACCGTCGAAGTCATCGCTGGAACCGACAATCGACTCGTGGCGAAGCCGCTGCGAATCGACCGTTCCGCCGGAGAGGTCACGAGCCTGACGGTCGCTCCGAACCGGGGCGCCGCGTCCTACATTCGGTCCGCTGACGGAGTCCAGGTCGCGACGGCTCTCGACAAGAGCGGCACGCTTGGGCTCGCTGCCAAGATCACCGGTGACGCCGAGGGCGGCGTGTTCCAGATGCTCGGTATCGAGAAGGACGCCGCGAAGCAAGCGCAGCGCATCTGGCTGCCGGTCAACCAGACGGCGATCCTGATCGCCTCGGCGCTCAAGTCCGCTGGCGTCGCAGCCGACAAGGACGATGCGTACGACATCGCGCTGCTCGCCGTCGTGCTGACGGATCCGAAACTCATCGCCAAGCTCTCCGTCCTCGAGCCGGATGGCGTCGCGACCTTCCTCGCCGGGTACAACGCGCTCTCGGCATCGAAGAAGGCTGACGTTCAGGCGGCGGCGGATATCGTACGGCGCGCGGTGATCGGTCAGGACCTGGTTGCAGCGGGCGCGGCACTCAGCCTGAACTTCGCCACGCTACAGGAGTACGCGGGGCTCGTCGCCGCGCTCCGTACCCTCACACCGACGTTCCCAGGACTGAGCGGGTCGGTGAACATGCTGTTCCCGCCGTCCGGGCAGTACGCGCTGAGAGCGTTGCCGGTGGACCAGTTCGGCAACTTCGGGCCCTACGGCTCGTCGGTTCGAATCGACATCGTGCCTCCGGACGCGGACGTGATCCGCGTGTCGAAGCTGTCCATCGGGGATCAGAACGGTGACGGGAACGATCAAGGTCCGTTCGAGTCGATCAGCGTCGCCGCAGATGGCAAGGTGGACCCGGCTGCGTTCCGCATCTGGTCCAACACCAAGTCTCTGGCGACGACGATCACGGTTCAGACACGGACGGCACACCCGCTGAGCGCGGCAACGCTGCAGCTCTCGGTCGACGGCACGACCTGGACGAACATCGGTTCGCTCACGTCGGCTCAGTTGGCGAGCGCCAAGGCGGGCGACACGTTCACGCTGAACTACACGCCGGCGTTCGCCGCGAGCGTAACGACGGCGTCTCTGCGTGTCGTGACCACGAATGCGCTGACGGTCGTCGGTACGAGCGTCGTCACGGCGCTGTCGGTCGACAAGAACCCACTGGCGATCGAGCCAGAGGTTCTCAGCTTCACGGTCACGCGGGACGCAGGTTCGACGCCTAGCCCCGACAGCGGCGGCGAGCGCGGCACGCTGATCGTGACCGCCAACACGGCGGCGTTCACGGCTCCTGCCATCCTCGCCATGGGCATCGAGCTCAGCACCGACGGCGGGAAGACCTTCGCGCCTCTCGGCGCCAGCCTCGGCGGGCCCGAGGGCGGCTTGATCATCAAGTCGACCCCAGTGACCGGCGCGCAGAACACGGTCGCGTGGTCGGCGAAGTGGGATACCACGAAGGCGAAGGACACCGTCGAGAACAAGTCCCCCGAGGCGCGCGACGCCACGAAGGACGACAACCCGTACATCCTGCGGATCGTGCCGGCAGACGCCGCTGGAAAGACCTATCCGGCGAGCAAGACGGTCACGGTCGCGGTCGACAACGTGGACGACGTGTCCCCGGCAGCAGGCACGGTGATCGCCACCGTCGAGCGCCAGGCGCGCGTGTTGACCGCTTGGGAGCCCGCCGTCAGCGCGGACGGCAAGAGCATCGTCGTTCGCGCGAAGGCGCGGTTCACGGCGGTCGTTGCTGCCAAGGCAGCGACGTACGCGGGCGGCAAGGTTCTGCTCGCCAGCGTCAAGGCGGACAACACGGTCGATAGCGTCGTCGGCGAACTGCCGGCTGCCGAAGGACCGGAGTACCGGTTCGAGGTGGACAGCACGGCGTTCGCCAACGGCACGTATCGTCTTGCGGTCTTGGCGGTTGACGCCGCAGGGAACCGAGAGGCGGTCGCAGCCGACGCCGTGAAGTCCGTCGAGGTGCGGAACATCCTCGTCGCCAAGGACCCCGAAGTGCTGGCAAAGACCCGGATCGTCAAGACCGGCGTTTTCGACGTCAAGCGCCACCTTGGTATGACGCCGGAGGATCGACCGCTGGCGGGTTCTGCCGTCATTGAGATCGATGCGCCGTTCGCCGACATTGCCGGGCTGTTCATCGCCGCAAAGGCGGAGGACGTTTCGGAGGAAGTGCTGCGCGCGGTCAACCCGTCGAAGCCCGATGCGCCGATCGCCGCCATGCATGTGCCGGGCGTGAAGGCTGCCGGCTCCGACACCTTCCGCTTCACGGTGGATACCAAGAAGCTACCCGAGGGGGCATCCGTAGCGCGGATCGTGTTGGGCGGGAGCCCGAACGTCTTCGTGCCTGCGGCGCCGATTCTCGTCGACAACACCGCGCCGGCGCTCGCATTCGTCGCTCCGGCAGCCGGAACGACGGTCGGAACGCGGCCCTACGTCTGGGCTGCTTACTCCGACGCGTCGACGGTGGTGCAGTTGACGTTCGGACTCGCGGACCTGAAGGGCAGCGTGGTCGATGTCGCTTTCGGAGACACCGAGAAGGCTCTTGCTGGCGACAGCAAGGGCGCGAACGCGACAGCTACCCGAATGGTCTACTCGCCTGAGTCCCGACTCAAGCCGGGACCGCACACGGCGAACGTGCGCGTCGTCGATCGCGCCGGGAATCCGGCGACGGCTGCCATCAGCTTTGTCGTCGAGACGGACACCACGGCTCCGCGCATTTCGTCGTTCGCCCCGACGGGCACGACGACGACCAAGCGCCCGAAGGTGACCGTGGCGTTCTCCGACGACATCTCAGGTGTTGCCGCCGCGGGCGTCTCGATCAAGATCGACGGCGTTGCCGGCTCCACCGTCCTCAAGAAGGCTGACGGCACGGACGCGGCAGCCGGCTCGGCGCTGCTGAGCGGCTCCGCCGTGTTCACGCCGAACGCGGACTTGAAGGCGGGCGAGTACGTCGTGAGCGCCGTGGTCACCGACGTGGACGGCAACAGCGTCCCAGCGGTTTGGCAGTTCACGGTCGTCGAGGACAAGGAGAAGCCGGTGGTCACGGCTGTTTCGCCCACGGGCATCGTCCCGCGGACGGACGCCACGCTGGCGGTCTCCTTCACCGATGCCTCGCCGGTCACGGTGACGTTCCGCCTCGACACCGAGGCGGCGCAGCAGGCCGGTTCCCGCGTCGATGACTCGCGCTGGACCCGCGCCGTCAGCGGTCTGACGCAGCGACAGTACACCGTGATCGCGTACCTTACGGACGCGAACGGCAACGTCGCCTCGGTCGAGTGGACCTTCACGGTCGAGCTCGACCGCGACGCGCCAGCCATCACCGCGCACTCGCCGACCGGATTCGTCGGAACGCGCAAACCGACGATCCTTGTGTCCTACTCCGACAGCGGCAGTGGCGTGAAGGCTGACGCGGTGACGCTCGATGTCGACGGCAAGTCGGTGACCCCGACGGCGAAGGACACGAGCCGGTTGGTCTACACACCGACGTCAGACCTCGCCACAGGCTCCCACGTCGTGACGGTCTCCGTCGCCGACATGCTCGGCAACGCCACGTCCGTCAAGTGGGAGTTCTCGATCGAGACGACGCCGCCGAGCATCACATCAGTGGTTCCGGCGCCAGGCGGGAAGATCCGAGGCAACGAGAAGGAACGCTCTGACGTGATCGTCAGCGCCTTCTACTCGGACAACCAGGCTGGCATCGACAAGTCGTCGGCGTCGCTGGTCGTGACGTCTGAGGGCAAGGAAGTCGCGGGAACCGTCGCTCAGGAGGCGAGCGCGGTCACTTGGCGGCCCAGCGCGACCCTCGCGCCGGGCGTCTACCGCGCGGCCGTAGCCGTCGCTGACACGGTGGGCAACGAGGCGGAGCATAGCTGGCTGTTCATGATCGAAGACGAGCAGGTGATCGCCGGCTCGTCTATGCGGATCGTGCCGAACCCGTTCGATGCGGAGACCGCTCTCTGGTTCTCGCTCGGACAGGAGTCGGACGTGACCGTGCGCATCTACGACTTCAGTCAGCGCTTCGTCGCAGAACGCCATGACCCAGGCCTGCTGCCGGGCGTTCACAAGCTGGCGCTCGGAGCTCGGATCGCCGACTTCGGTCGCGGCGTCTACTTCGCTCAAGTGACCATCGAGTCCCGCTTCGGCGGAGAACGTGTCGTCAAAGTCCTGAAGATGGCGAAGGTTCGCTAGCCACACGCGGGCGTCCCGACGCGTGTCGGGACGCCCAGCGGTCGGCTGGTACGCCGAAGGGACGAGTTAGCACAAGGAGCGTGCAATGCCAGTTCGCAAGCAGTGGCGCAAGGTGGGCGCCGTGGCGATCCTGACCTACGCCCTCGCGGGCATTTGGGGAACGGCACACGCGGCTAAAGAGAACGCCGGGGCTTGGTTGTTGGAGCCGGTCGGCGCGCGCGCCATCGCTCTTCAGGCCTACACCCCCCTGTCCGACGATGTCGCGAGCGTGTCGCTGAACCCGGCGGGCCTCGGCAAGATGGGCCGCGTCGAAGCGCTGTTCTACACGCGCGAGAATTCCTACGACATCCACGAGAACTACCTCGCGGCCGTGTGGCCCAAGGTCGGGCCTGGAGCCATCGGCGTCGCTTGGCGGAACGCCGGAGCCGGTGACAGCGACGATGCGCCGTTCATCTATACGGATCCGACGGGTGCCGACATCGGTCGCGGTCAGTACAGCGCCAACGCCCTCACGTTCGCCTATGGAATCAAGGCGAACGATGACATGCAGTTGGGGATCGGAATCGACTACGCACTCGACTCGTTCAGCGGCCTGGACGGCACAGCCTATGCGGACGATGCCGACGGTTCGGGGTTCGGCGGGCTCAGCCTGGGACTCGCTGGGAGTATCCCTGATCTGCTCCAATACGGCGTGAGCGTGCGCAATCTCGCCGGTTCGCTGGGCGAGGATTCATCCATTCCTGTGACGATGAGCGCAGGCGTCGCCACGGTGACTCCGGGGAGGCGCTCGGTCCTGCTCTCGATGGACGTCGAGAAGCAGTTCGTCGAGCTCGAAGAGCGCACGTTGTTCGTTCGCATGGGGGCAGAGTATCGAATCGCCCCGGTGGCGCTGCGACTGGGTACGAGCCAGAGCGCCGATCGCAGCCGATGGTTCGCGGGATTCGGGGTCAGCATCGCCGACATCCGAGCCGACTATGCGTTCCAGTTCATCAATCGTACCGCACGAGGCCTCGAAGATGTCCCGAGGCACTTCGTGTCGCTGTCGTACGCGTACTGAGTTCATGACGACCCCGAAAGGAGCGAACCCAATGACGTTCTCTTTGCCGCGCTGGCGGCGGCTGCGTCCGCTGGCGATCGCGCTCGTGTCGATCACGGTCGCTGGCGCCGTTCCGGTGATTGCCCAGAAAATGCAGACCGTCGTCGTCAAGAAAGGCGACACGTTGTGGGCGATTGCCAAGCAGTACTTGGGCAATGGCGAGAAATGGCGTGCTGTCCATGAAGTCAACAGAGACACCGTCAGCAATCCGAACCGCATCAGCCCCGGACAGGTGCTGAACATTCCGGGAACTCAGGCGGCGGAGGAGCCGGTCGTTATCAAGGAGACGCCCGACGCCATCGAGATGCCTGTGTCCTCGGTTGAGAAGATGCTGCGGGACATGAACGCCCGGTTGGAGCCGCTGACTGCCGATCTCGCTGCCATGCGCGCGCGCCTCGAGAAGCTGGAAGCCTCGCTTGGCATGCTGAGTGAACACGCGGCGAAGGCTTCTGTTCCGGTTGTCGCTGACACGGCGGCAATCGAGAAGCGTCTCGCGAAGCTGGAAAAAGCCCTGGGTGGGCTGTTGTCCAAGAAGGACCTCAAGCAACTCGTCGAGGAACACGGCGGGATGCAGAGCGGCGCGGTCAAGGAGACTGCTGCGGAGGTCAAGGCGCTTCGAGCCGAGCTTGGCGTGTTGAGCAAGTCGGTTGAAGCCCAGGTGCACATGCAGCACAAGGCTGTCGAGGAACTGAACGCCAAGATGTCGGCGATGCCGATGCACGGCGATCAGGCAACAGAGAAGAAGAACCGAGGGATCGTCGGTCTCGTGTCGACGCTGGCGGTGGGTATCGCGTTCCTGGCGGTCTCCGCTTCTCAGTAGACGGCGCAGTAAACGTAGTGTTGACGTAGTGTTGGCGGCAGGGACGCATTGTTTGAGCGTCCCTGCCGTCTTGCTGTTCAGAGGAGCGTCGATGTCTCTTCCCTACGACCGTCGGTTCGAACTGCGCGGCGACCGGACGTCCGGGGACACGGACGAGGTCGGGCTCTTCCTGGCGTGGATCGGAGGCAAGCGATGCGTCGCGATCGAGCTTTCAGGCGGACCAAGCGACATCGCGGTTCGCAAGACCGAACGCGGCGTCGCGCTGGCACGGCACATGCGCGTGCCAATCGTCGTTGCTGGGAACCCGTCTGGCTCGGTCGGTCTTCCGAACGCCGTCGTGACGGCGCTGGTCGGCGCAGACACGCCAGTACTGGGAGTGATCCATCCAGGACATGACGACCTGCGCAGCATTTCGGACTTGTCGATCGTGTCGGAGTCGGTGGACGACATCGACTCCGACTACCGATTTCGACCCTCGGCTCCGTCGACCTTGCGGAAAGCAATCGCTCGAGCTCTCTCGGCGGCGGTGTTCGATCCCGCGCTGCTCGAGAGGCAACGGTCGGCGAGACTGCAGGCAAAGTCTTCCTAAGCCGGTGCTGGCGCGGTCTTGGGTCAAATCGGCTTGACAAGCCGTGGTGGGCTACCTACAATTACCCCTGCGCTTCCCAGCGCCATGCCGGATTGCGCTTACGGTCACGACGCTGGCGTAGCTCAGTGGTAGAGCGGCTGATTTGTAATCAGTTGGTCGGGGGTTCAAATCCTCTCGCCAGCTCCATTAGCGCGGTCTGGCGGCAGACGACTGGTTCGCAGTGGGCGTCGGACGGGGAGATACCCAAGTGGCCAACGGGAACAGACTGTAAATCTGTCGGCGCATGCCTTCGGAGGTTCGAATCCTCCTCTCCCCACCACTCACCGGTCCAGTCGAACGGGACGCCATCAGGAAGGTCGTGTTGCGTCCCATGGGCGATGTCGAGTCGCGCGATAGGCGGGAATAGCTCAGTGGTAGAGCGACAGCCTTCCAAGCTGACGGTCGCGGGTTCGAGTCCCGTTTCCCGCTCCACTTCGTTTCGCTCTGTGATCGGGACTTGCCGGGTCGTGGCGTCGTGAGACACGCCGACGTAGCTCAGACGGTAGAGCACGTCCTTGGTAAGGACGGAGTCACCGGTTCGATTCCGGTCGTCGGCTCCAACTCAGAACTGCCGTCCCGCCAGCGGAATCCCGAAGTACTGGCCCGATGGGGAGATTCGTGAGCGCGCGACCCGTATGGGCGCTGCCGAAGAAACACTGGTAAGGGGTATTCGAGGATGGCGAAGCAGAAGTTCGAGAGGACGAAGCCTCACGTCAATGTTGGGACGATTGGTCACGTGGACCACGGGAAGACGACGTTGACGGCGGCGATCACGAACGTTCTCTCCAAGCGGGGGATGGCGA
>VGLH01000006.1 GCA_016866785.1 Candidatus Poribacteria bacterium | reverse complement strand
TCGAGTCGCTGAACCGAGTCTTCCCGACCGCATCGCATCCTCGTCTGCGCATCCAGCCGGTCCTGGAGATGTCGCAGCAGCGCGCTGGTGTTGCCATCCCCGGACATGCGGACATGCACAAGCAGATTCGCGTCGTGTTGAGCCAGAAGCGCGCCGACGGCATCTGGTTTCTCGGCTGGAACCAGTCCGGGGAGCCCGCCGGATATGCGCGATCCCATTGGACGAGCCCGCCGCATTGGGCAGAGGCTGTCCAGAACGAGATCGGGGGTCAACGGGAGTCCCGGTACGAAGCGACGCCTAGAAAGACGGCTTTCCTGGGCGCGAACCCGAATCCTTTCAGCGAGAGCACGCGGATTGCGTACTCGCTGGCGGAGCGCGCGACGGTGCGGATCGATATCCGGATCCGGGCGAGAGGCGGGAGGCTGATCCGCACGCTCGACGAGGGCTACGACGGTATCTGTCCCGCCGGAGCCTACACGCGCGACGGCGTCGCGGACGGGACCGCCGACGCCGGTACGGCTCCGCTCTGGGACGGTGCGGACACCTCGGGCAGTGCCGTGCGACCGGGGCAGTACGAGTGCGTGCTGGTGGTCGGCGACCGCATCGCCGACCGGATGACGGTGACCAAGCGCTAACGCGCTGAAACGCTCTCCCCGCTCGGCTCGTAGCCCAGCCTGCGAGCTTGCCTGATCGCAAGACCCGCCCATCCGACATGAGGAGCCCGACATGCCGTACGTATACCGCAGCGTTCACCCGATTGGCGATACCGACCCCAACGGGATGCCCGTCGCCGATGTGGAGCGCGCCGCCGCTTGGTATGCCGAGAAGATGGGGTTCCGAGCGAAGCCGCGTCGATCCAACCCGGTTCCCACGGTCGTCTTGGAGCGGGACGGCGTCGAGTTCACGATCGCGGAGAACGGAGGCGATCCAGAGCAGGCGAGCCTGTATCTCGCCGTCAGCGACGTCGAGGCTGCGTCGCAGGACCTGGCGTCGAAGGGGCTCCGCATCGCGAATCGCCGGATCGACGAGCACAACGGCGCGCGCTACGACGTCTTCTTTGTCAAGGACGAGGATGGGCTCTGCTACTGCATCGGTCAACGTCTCGGAGCCGCGTGACAGCAGTCGTCGTCGGTCGCAGACGCCGCACTGGAGCGGCTCCTTGACTCGCCCGT
Source organism: Candidatus Poribacteria bacterium (assembly GCA_016866785.1). NCBI lineage: Bacteria > Candidatus Poribacteria > Candidatus Poribacteria bacterium. The sequence continues at coordinate 59,223 of VGLH01000006.1, read as the reverse complement.
GGCGGAGTGGTATGCTTAGCACCAGTAATCGTAGTTCGGACTGTTCTCATCTTGAGTGAGCGCCATGCGGTTCGCGGCAACTCTCGGTCTTCTCGCCCTTATTATTCAGCCCGGTTGGGCTGAGGATGGGGAGCGAGCACCCGCCGCCTGATGGCACTCGCTAGTGTGGAACGAAAGCCCATCATCAGCCCAATGATGATGGGCTTTCTTGCGTCAGGACACGGCTCCGTAAGAACCGATGATCGTCCCGTGCGCCGGAGGCAGCGACATGGCAGGGAGTAGATTCCGAGAGGTCAAACCGGGGCTCCACTTCCCGGAGCTCGAGTCGCGGGTGCTCGAATCATGGCGCACGCGCGACATCTTCCGTCGCAGCATGGAGGCTCGGAAGGGCTGTCCGCCGTTCGTGTTCCTCGAAGGTCCGCCGACGGCGAATGGGAAGCCGGGCGTCCACCATATCCTCGCGCGCGTCATGAAGGATGCCTTCTGCCGTTACAAGGCGATGATGGGGCACTACGTCCAGCGCAAGGGCGGCTGGGACACCCACGGCTTGCCCGTCGAGATCGAAGTCGAGAAGCGGCTCGGACTCGACGGCAAGAAGCAGATCGAGGCATTCGGCATCCGCGAGTTCGTCGAGGAGTGCAAGCGGAGCGTCTTCGAGTACGAAACCGATTGGCGCAGAACCACCGAGCGAATCGGCTTCTGGGTCGATATGGACGACCCCTACATCACCCTCACGAACAGCTACATCGAGTCGGTCTGGTCCATCCTGAGGCGGTTCTGGGACGCCGGCTTGCTGTATCAAGGTCACAAGGTCGTCCCCTACTGTCCGCGCTGTGGAACCGCACTGTCGAGCCACGAGGTGGCGCAGGGATACCGCGAGGTCGCCGACCCGTCGCTCTACGTCCGGTTCCGGCTCGAGGATGAGCCCAACACCTCGTTCCTCGTCTGGACGACGACGCCTTGGACACTGCCCTCGAACGTCGCCCTCGCCGTTGACCCCGATGCCGACTACGCCCGCGTCGAGGTGGGCGGCGAGACGCTCATCCTCGCCAACGCGCTCGTGAACCGGGTGCTGGGCGAACGCGAGGACGCGCGCGTCGCCGGAACGGTTCGCGGCAGCGAGCTCGTCGGCGTGCGCTACGAGCCGATGTTCCAGTTCACGACGCCGGACAAGCCGGCGCACTACGTCGTCGCGGGGGATTTCGTCACGCTGGACGACGGAACCGGCATCGTCCACATCGCGCCTGCGTTTGGGCAGGACGACTACGAGGTCGCCCGCCGGAACGACCTGCCGCTGGTACAACTCGTGGACACCGAGGGTAAGTTCACGCCGGAAGCCGAGCCCTGGGCGGGCGTGTTTGTCAAGGACGCCGATCCTCGGATCACCCAACATCTGATGGAACGCGGCGTCGTGCACAAGGTGGAGGAATACGTCCACGACTATCCCTTCTGCTGGCGCTGCGACACGCCGCTGCTCTACTACGCCCGCGGCTCGTGGTTCATCAAAACGACGGCGTACAAGGACCGCATGGTCGAGCTGAACGACTCGGTCCGCTGGTATCCGGATCACATCCGGCGAGGGCGGTTCGGTGATTGGCTCGACAACAACGTCGATTGGGCGGTCTCTCGCGAGCGCTACTGGGGCACGCCTCTGCCCATCTGGCGCTGCACGGACTGCAACCGCACGCTGTGTGTCGGCAGCGAGAGCGAGTTGCGGGAGCTCGCGCCCGATGCGCCGGCGGACCTGGAGTTCCATCGCCCCTACATCGACGCCGTGGAGTTCCCGTGTCCGGAGTGTTCCGGCACGATGCGCCGTATCCCGGAGGTCGCCGACGCGTGGCTCGACTCCGGCTGCGCCCACACCGCGCAATGGCACGCGCCCTTCGAGAACGAGGAACGGCGCGCCGCCAGCTATCCGGCTGACTTCATCTCCGAAGCCATCGACCAGACGCGCGGCTGGTTCTACAGCCTGCTGGCGACCGGGGCGTTCCTCTACGACGACGTCGCCTACCGCAACTGCCTCTGCCTGGAGCTCGTCTTGGGAGCCGACGGGCAGAAGATGAGCAAGAGCCGAGGCAACGCCGTCGATCCGAACCGCGTGCTCGACCGGCAGGGAGCCGACGCCGCGCGGTGGTACTTCTACACCGTCGCGCCGCCGTGGCAGCGACGGGTTTTCGGCGAAGACGCCGTCAGTGATGTCGTCAAGGGGTTCCTGGGAACCCTCTACAACGTCTACGGGTTCTTCGTCCTCTATGCGAACGCGGACGGCGTCGATCCGCAGAGCGGAGCCCCGGCTCCGAAGTCTCGGCCGCTCATGGATCGATGGATCCTGTCTCGGTTCCACTCGACGGTCCGCAAGGTCCGCACCGAGATGGAGGACTATCAGATCACCCAGGCGACGCGAGCCCTTGAGGAGTTCGTGGACGATCTCAGCAACTGGTACGTCCGCCGCTGCCGCGACCGCTTCTGGGGAACCGGCGCGTCGGACGACGACTCCGAGGAGAGGGCGCACCGAGCGTTCTGGAACGTGGAACGGGACAAGCTCGCCGCGTTTGGGACGCTGCACGACGTGCTGGTGGGAGTGGCGACGCTGCTGGCTCCGTTCGCCCCGTTTCTTGCGGAAGAGATCTACGGGAACCTCGTTACGTCGCTCGACCCGGCGGCTCCCGAGAGCGTCCACTTCGTCGACTACCCCGAGCCCGACGAATCGCTGATCGACGCCGACCTGGAGCGTTCGATGGAGCTCGCCCGGAAGGTCGTGCGCATGGGTCTCGCAGCGCGGAACGATCGGAAAATCCGCGTTCGCCAACCGCTGTCGCGGATCGTTGTCGGCGGACTGACCGACGACGAACGGCACGCGCTGACCAGTCTCCTCGCAACGGTTCTGGACGAGCTCAACGTCAAGTCGGTCGAGTGGGGGGATCGCCTGGAGGACTACGCCGAGTTCACCGTGAAGGCGAACTTCCGCACGCTGGGACCCAAGTTCGGAAAGGCAGTGCAAGCCATCGCGCGCGAGCTCGGATCGGGAACCGACCCCGTCTCGCTGCGCTCCAAGCTCGCCGCGAACGGCGAGGTCCGGCTGTCCATCGACGGCGCGGAGTACGTCGTGGCATCGGACGACGTGGATATCCGCCTCGAGGGTCGCGAGCCGTTTGCCGTCGTCCAGGAGGACGAAGCCTTCGTCGCGCTGGACACTGCCATCAGCGATGACCTCCGCCTTGAGGGGCTCGCGCGAGAGCTCGTGAACCGCATCCAAACGATGCGCAAGGAAGCTGGCTTCCACATTGCCGACCGGATCGTCCTGACGGTTCAGAGCGCCGGAGACGTGGCTCAGGCGTTCGCGCGGTTCCGCGACTACGTGGTCGCTGAGACGCTGACCGCCCGAGTGGACGAGAGCCCATCCAGCGATGCGTTCGTCAAGGAGCACAGCCTCGGTGAGCACGCCGCAACCCTCAGCGTGGAGCGAGTTGCAGAATCGTCAGGAGGGCCCGGGAACCCTCTCCCTTCAGGGAGAGGGTAGGGTGAGGGCCCGAGCAGGATTCCGATGCGCGAACCGTCATCGGTCCACTGGAAGACACGCATCGCGCGGGGGTTGCGACAGAGCCAGACTGATGCCGAACGAAAGCTGTGACGTTGGCTCCGCAGCGAGGCATTCGCAGAAGCGCGGTTCCGTCGGCAGCACCCGATCGGGAGGTACGTCGTCGATTTCGTGTGCCGCAAGCGAGGGCCCGTCATTGAGCTGGACGGCGGACATCATGCAGACACGACGGAAGACGACCGGCGGCGAGATGAGCACCTGACGGCTCTAGGATTCCGCGTCCCTCGGTTCTGGAACAACCAGGTGATGGGTGAGTTCGAGTCTGTGCAAAGCGCAATATGGCAGGCATATCAGGAGCGTGTTGGCATGAAGGACCCTCACCCCTGCCCTCTCCCTGAAGGGAGAGGGTGATGGCGGACCGAAGGGAGAGGGTGATGGCGGATGTGTGGAAGTCGCCGGAACTGGCGAAGACGTACCTGAAGGGCATCCGCTCTGCCATCCCGCGGGCGAACGAGCAGATCGACACGATGGTGCGGGTCGTCAGAGCCAGCCGCGAACGCGTCGAGCGGGTTCTCGATCTCGGATGCGGCAACGGATTGCTGGGAGCGTCTCTACTGCAAGCGTTCCCGGCTGCGCGGGGCGTGTTCGTGGACTTCTCCGACGCGATGCTCACCGCCGCAGCCGAGGCGATGCACGATGTCGGAGAGCGCGTGGTTCTGACCAAAGCGGATCTGCGCGAACCTCAGTGGGTCGAGTCGATCCGTGACGATGCCCCGTACGACGCCATCGTCTCCGGGTTCGCCATCCACCATCTGCCGGACGAGCGGAAGCGAGCGCTTTACGCCGAGGTTCACGAGCTCCTCTCGCCAGGAGCGGCGTTTGTGCACATCGAGCACGTGTCGTCACCGACGGCGTGGGTCACGGAGCTCTTCGATAGCTTGTTCATCGACGCGCTCTTCGCGTGGCACTCGGCTCAGCCCAGCGGCAAGACGCGCGACGAGATCGCCCGCGAGTACTACTACCGCCCCGACAAGGCGGCGAACATCCTCGCACCCGTCGAGACGCAGTGCGAATGGCTTCGGGAGATCGGCTATCAGGACGTCGACTGCTACATGAAGGTCTTTGAGATCGCCGTCTTCGGTGGACGGCGCGCCGACACAGGAAGGAGGTGAGGGAGATGGGACTTGCCAGCCGCGAAGCCCCTGAGGACCCCGGCGACCTTAGCTCGTCGTCCCTCGTCTCTCACGACAGACAACGACCGATCCACTGAGGAACACGAACATGCCTAGCGCAGGGATTCCCGACGCGAACCGGGTCCACATCTTCGACACGACGCTGCGGGATGGCGAGCAATCGCCGGGAGCCGCCCTGAGCATCGACGAGAAGTTCGAGATCGCCAAGCTGCTCGCCCGGCTGAACGTCGACATCATCGAAGCCGGCTTTCCCATCTCCTCGCCAGCGGATTTCGAGGCGGTGAGCCGGATCGCGGCAGAGGTCCATGGCGTCGAGGTCTGCGGACTCGCCCGAGTCGTCGAGCGCGACATCGTCGCCTGCTGGGAAGCGGTCAAACACGCGGAGAAGCCGCGCATCCACACGTTCGTTGGAACCTCGGAGATCCATCTGCGCGGGCAGCTGCGCAAGGGACGCGAGGAGGTCCTCGAAATGGCGGTGCGCGCCGTCCGGCTGGCGCGTTCGCTGTGCGAGACGGTCGAGTTCTCGCCGATGGACGCGACCCGGACCGATCCGGTCTATTTGCACGAAGTCGTCGCCGCGACCATCGAGGCGGGCGCGTCGATCATCAACATCCCGGACACGGTCGGCTACGCGGTTCCCACGCAGTTCGGCGAGCTGATCCGACGGGTCGTCGAAGAAGTGGCAGCCCCTCGGAACGCCCGCATCAGCGTCCATTGCCACGACGACCTGGGCATGGCGACGTCGAACGCCCTCGCCGCCGTCGCCAACGGCGCGCGGCAGATCGAGTGCACCGTGAACGGCGTCGGCGAACGCGCCGGGAACACGTCCCTCGAAGAGTGCGTCATGGCGCTGGCGACGCGCCGCGACGTGTTCGGCGACGCCCATACAGGCGTCAACACGCGCGAGATCGTCCCGGCGAGCCGCCTCGTGTCGCGGCTGATGAACATGCCGGTTCCGCCCAACAAGGCGATTGTCGGAGCCAATGCGTTCGCGCACAGCTCCGGCATCCACCAGGACGGCGTCCTCAAGGAACGGAACACGTTCGAGATCATGGATCCGACGGATGTCGGCATCCAGGCGAGCAAGATCGTCCTGAGCCCGCGCTCCGGTCGGCGCGCCCTGCGGCATCGTCTGGGCGAGCTCGGCTATGAATTGACGGATGAACAGCTCGACCAGACCTACGAGCGTTTCCTCGCCCTGGCGGACAAGAAGAAGGAGGTCCATGACGCCGACCTGGAAGCCATCGTCAAGGATCAGATTCGGCTCGTGCCGCAGGTGTACGTTCTTGAGCACGTCCAGGTGATCAGTGGAACCAAGCTGGTTCCGACCGCCACGGTCGGGCTCCGCCGAGATGACCAGGTGCTCGAGGAGGCTGCCAGCGGCGACGGACCCGTCGACGCGTCGTTCCGAGCCGTGGAACGCATCACGAACGTCAAGCTGGAGCTGACCGATTACGCGATCCACGCCGTGACCGGCGGCAAGGACGCACTCGGCGAAGTGACCGTCCGAGTCCGTCAGGACGGACGGAACTACGTCGGCGTCGGAAGCAGCACCGACATCATCGAGGCGAGCGTCATCGCGCTGCTCGACGCCATCAACAAGGTGCTCAGCCGAAACGAGACGCAGTCGTAGACAACTCGCTCCTGGCGCTGGGACGTCCGGTAACGGGCGCCCCAGCGCAGAGGGAGGATACGATCCGATGCGGCATCTGCGCAGACACGCGCTCCTGGGAGTCGCTCTGCTCCTGTTGACGGCAGTCCTGCCTAGCTGCGCACGGCGCGAAGCCATCGAGCGCTACAACAAGGCGGTTCAGCTCATCGAGGCGCGTCGAACCGTGGAGGCGAAGACGGAGCTCGAGGCGGCGGTCCGGCTCCGACCCAAGTTCCCCGAAGCCCACAACGCTCTCGGAACCCTCCTCAATGCCGACGGCGACTACCAGCAGGCGATCGAGCACTTCCAACAAGCGGCTTCCTTCCCCAGGTTCAAGCAGCGCTCTCTCGCTTTGCGGAACCTCGGCGTCGCCTATCTGAACGCGGAGCGGCTGACCGACGCGCTGGAGGCGATTCAGGAGAGCGTCGAGCTGGAACCGACCTCCGCCGACGCGCATTACGCCCTGGCGCGCGTGTACACCGCGATGAAGCGCCTTCCCGACGCCATCGACAGCCTGACGCAGGTGCTGGCGCTGGACAGCGCGAGGGTCTACGCGATCGACCGCGACCCGGCATTCGACGAACTGCGCGAGGACCCTCGCTTCGGCACACTCATCGCGACCCACTGGAAGTGACGATGTCCATCTTGTCGGATCCGAACGTCCGCGCTTTGTTCGACCTCGCCCTGCAGGAAGACGTCGGAGGAGGGGACATCACCTCCTCGGTGACGATCCCGCCGGATGCCACCGCCGACACGATCATCGTGCCTCGGGTCGAAGGCGTGCTCGCCGGCATCGACGTCGTCGCCGCCGTGTTCCACCGGGTGGACGATCGAGTCCGCATCGACGCCGCGATGCGCGACGGCGACCGGCTCGTGGCAGGAGAGCCGATTGCGAACGTCTCCGGCAACGCCCGGTCGATCCTGGCGGCTGAGCGCACCGCGCTGAACTTCCTGCAGCGGCTCTGCGGCATCGCCACGGCAACGGCGCAGTTCGTTGCCGCTGTGGAGCCCTATCCCGTCCGCGTCGTCGATCTGCGCAAGACGATCCCCGGCTGGCGCGCGCTGAGCAAGTACGCTGTGCGCGTCGGCGGCGGGAGCAATCACCGGTTCGGGTTGTTCGACGGCATCCTCATCAAGGACAACCACATCGCCGTCTGCGGATCGGTGCGGGAGGCGATCCGATCCGCCCGAGCGGGAGCGCCTCACACGATGAAGGTCGAGATCGAAGTCGATACGCTGGAGCAGCTCGACGAAGCGCTCGAAGCCGGCGCGGACATCGTCCTCCTCGACAACATGACACCGGCTCGGACTCGCGCGGCGGTCGAGCGCGCGCAAGGCAGAGCGCTTCTGGAGGCGTCCGGCGGCATCGTGCTTGAGACGGTCCGCGACTACGCCGCGACCGGCGTGGACATCATCTCCACGAGCGCCATCACGAGCGCCCCACCGTTGGACATCGGGCTGGACACGGTTGTGCGCGCACCAGGCTCCATATGAGCCACGACGAGCCGCTGACCGAAGAGGCGCTACGCCCACTACTCGACGGGTGCTCGCTGGGCTCCGCCATCATCGCCTACGAGTGCGTCGGTTCGACCAACGACGTCGCACTCGATCTGGCTGCGCATGGTCGAGGCGTTGACGGCGCTCTGATCGTCGCCGAGCACCAGACTCGCGGCAGAGGGCGATTCGGAAGAAGCTGGCACTCTGCGCCGCGTGAGAACCTGCTCTTCTCGCTGCTGTTGGCGCCCCGAGCTCGCATCGCGCGCCCGGCTCTGCTGACACTAGCGACGGCAGTCGCCGTCTGCCGCGCCGTGGAATCGGCGACCAGCGCGCGACCCGCCATCAAGTGGCCCAACGACATCACGGTCGAGGAAATGAAGGTCGGCGGGATACTGATCGAGGCGGCTCGTCCGGAATCGGGGCGCGGGTGCTGGGTCGCGGGTGTGGGTATCAACGTGAACGCGGCGCAATCCGATCTGCCGGAGGAGCTTCGGGCGACCGCAACCAGCCTGGCGTACGCGAGCGGCGGACCCGTGAGCCGAACCGGGCTCTTGGCATCGATCCTCAAGTCGTTCGAGCCGCTCTACTGGAAGCTTCAGGAGGGGGAACACGAAGCCCTCATCGCCGAGGCATCCCGACGGACGACGACGTTGGGAACGCTCGTCCGCGTACGGTCGGGCGACGCCGTCATCGACGGCGTCGCCTCAGGATTGGACGACGATGGGGCTTTGCTCGTGCGGACGCCGGTCGGCAAGACCTACCGTCTCACCGCCCGCGACAGCACGTTGATGGACCCGACTCCTAGCGGATCCGCTCCACCGCAGCTCGCGCAGTAGACCCGAGCGGGTCGGGAGCCTGAGCGATCTCCATCAGAGCCGGTAGCGCTTCGCGCGCGTCGGGTCCCAACGTCGCCAGGGATCTGGCTGCGCAGACCTTCAACTGCTCGTCGGCACTCGTCAGCACGGCGATCAGCGCTGGAACCGCCAGCTTAGCCTTCGCTCCCATCTTGACGACGGCGTCCATCGCTTTGCGCTGAACTTCGGCGTGATTGTCATCGATCGCCGAAACCAGCGCGGGAACCGCCGAGTCGGCGCTGATGCCTACCGCTCCGAGCGCTTCGGCAGCCTTGCACCGCACAGTCGGTTCAGCATGGCTCAACGCCTTGATGAGCTCGGGAACCGCTGGGATTCCCATGACCCAAAGCGCCGTCACAGCGGCGACGCTGCCTTCCGGGCTGTCGCCGTTGAGCACCCCAACGACCGTTGGAATCGCCGTGGGGCCCGCCGCGCCGAGGGCGTGGGCAGCCTTCTGACGGTCTGACTCGTCTTGGGATGCCATCAGCTTCGCCCACTGCGTGTAGGACTTGCCTTGGGTGGAGGGTCCGCCGTTGCCGCAAGCCGTCAGAAACAGAGAAACACATACCACACCGATCGCCACGTGTTTCATGGATCCGATGCTCCAGTCTCGATCCGGCGTCAACGCGCCGTGGAGGATGGAAGGAACTGGCTCTGGGGTGGGAAGTCGAAGCCCCGGGTCGTTGTGGGCGACTCGGAAGCGAGAGGAGGGTAATCAGTCGACGAGTGGCTTACGTAGCGTTCCTAAAGTATTGTCTCGCCGCGCACAAGCTGTCAAGCCGTGACCGGCAGATGGGCGGGTCTCGATGTCACGCGGAATCGGCTACTCGCCCTGGGCGGCGCCGATGGGCGTCGTCGTCACAGGCTGCCAGTGCAGATCGAGGTGGTTCACGATGGAGTGAGTCAGACGCGTCTCGTTGTCACCCGTCCGGTCGACGACGAAGATCTCCGCATTCCTCTGACCGGGCGGAACCGTCGTGAATGCGACGCGCGATCCTGTGTCGTTGATAGACGCCGCCTGGGCTCGACGAGTCGTAATGGGTATGATGTCGCCCCACTTCCCGTCTGCCAGCGTAGCGATGGCAGGGCTCCCGGCGATCTGGAAGAGCAGGCTCTGACCGTCCCAGGACCAGTCGAAGATGCCGTCGGCTGGGGGCTCGTTGTTGAAGAGGAACCACTGCCCGCTGGATGACACCGTCTCCACGTGCGCCAGCGCCAGAGAGCCGTCCCGAACGAACGCGACGAACTGGGCATCCGGCGACCAGTAGGGGAACTCGACGCCCGCCAGCGCGTCCAACAGGCGCGTGCGCGGATTGACGACTTCGGTCTTGCCCGGTTCCCAGTGATTCCAGCCGCGCATCCAGTCGCTATTCGAGAGCCGACTCACGTCGCCTGTCTCCACCTGGATCACGCGCCCCTCGAGCTCGACTCCGCCTCGCCGAGACGCGACAGCTACGAGCAGACGCGTGCTGTCGAGCGACCACCAGAACGCCCGGATGGCGACTTCGCGATCCAAGAGGGGGCGACGCCCCGTGCCATCGGCTCGCACGACGAACAGGCTCTGAATCTGCTGGGGACCGTTGATGTACGCCAGCCACTTCCCGTCGCGCGACCAGACCGGGTTGCGGTTCATGCCGTCGGTGGTCAGTTGGCGGCGATCCGTGCCATCTGAGCGCATCGTGAAAACGTCGAACGAGAACTGGTCGTAGATGTTGGACGTTCGCAGGAACTTGGCGATCCCGAAGAAGGCGGCGATGCCGTCGCGCGTCGGTTTGGGGCGCTGCTCGACGTATGCGATCAGCCCTTCGGGTCGCATGGACACGTCTGCATCCTCGCCGACCTGGCAGAACGCGGGAAGCGCCAGCGCCAGCAGCAGGACGACAGCGGCAACTCGGTCGCATCGGAGCATGGAGCCCATGGGAAATCCTCGGTGAGTTCGATCTCGCGCTCTGACCGCAGACCTAGGAACGGGCAGCACGCTGCAGGGCGTTGTAGGAGAAGATCAGGCGGTGCAGCGCCGTGATATGCGCCAGCAGGGCAAGGACACCGAGGCAGAAGACCAGGAACGGAGCCGATCCGAGCGACGACGACGCCCACTCGAAGGGCCACCACGTGCCCCAGATCAGTCCGACGGCGAGCAGCACGATCCTCTCGCCGCGCTGCATCAACCCAACGCGACACTGGATGTTGAGGCCTTCAGCCCGAGCCCGGATGTAGCTGACCAGCAGCGAACCGATGATGGCGAGGAACGCCAACGCCACTCCGAGCAGATGGTTCGCTCTGAAGAAGTAGATCAGTAGCCCCATGTACACCGCGGACTCCGCGTATCGGTCGATGACCGAATCAAGCAACGCGCCCGATTTCCCCGCGCGCTCGGCGAGCCGCGCCGCCGCGCCGTCGAGCGCGTCGAACAGGCCTGCCAAGATCATGACGACCCCGGCGATGGCAAGACGCCCCTGGATGATGAGAGCCGCGACGACGACGTTGCCGACGAATCCTAGTGCGGTCAGTACGTCGGGAGACACGCCCAACCACACGGACGCCCTCGCCACTGGCAACGACACGACTTCGAGCGCTCTCCTCGCCGCTCGATCCACTTGCGTTCCCACGTCCGCCGCCATAGGGGTCATCCTTGCGCGAGGGTGTCACAGCAGGAAGCCTAGTCTACCACGGCGGCGGAAGGTCATCAACACGGACGGAGGCGCGTTCTGCCATGGGCTCCATGGCGATGGCAGCATCGGCGCGTGGGACCGCGCGCGTTGCCGAACCTGACCAAAGCGGTTATCATTGTGGAGAATTCAGTTGACCTCTTTCTTTGCCGCTGGTGCATCGCACGCACTGGCGGCTCTTTATATTGCCTCGCCGAATTGACCCGCCTGCGCGGTCGGCGATATCCTCTCCCCACACAGCCTCGACAAACGTCCGACTGGAACGCCGCCACCCGATGCGAGGGTCTACATGCCATCGCCGCTGCTTGTGTCGCCCGAACAAATCATGCAGGAAAAGGACGAGCTCGCGCGGCGGGGCATCGAGCTGGGCCGCGAGGTTCTCGCCGTCGAGTACGCCGATGGAGTCGCGTTCATCGCGGAGAACGCGAGTTCCACGCTCAACAAGGTGTCCGAGGTCTACGACCGGATCGCGTTCGCAGGCGTCGGCAGCTTCCAGGAGTACGATCCGCTGCGAATGGTGGGAATTGAGCACTCCGAGGTAAAGGGGTATACTTACTCACGCGAGGACGTCACCGCGCGATGGCTCGCGAACCTCTACTCGCAGTACGTCGGGAACGTCTGGCGACAGTTCGACGCGAAGCCGCTCGAGATTGAGCTCCTCGTCGCGGAAGTCGGTGAGCCCGGCATATCTCCGACGCGCCTCTATCGCATCTCCTACGACGGTCGACTCTCCGAAGACAAGAACGTGTCCGTGATCGGAGGGAAAGCCGAAGCGCTCCGGTCCTGGCTTCTCGAGCGGTTCGCTGAAGGCTTGGCATTGGACGCGGCAGTGCGGTTGGCGCTGGACGCCCTGCGCACCGTGCGGGAGGGCGACGAGACCGATCAGGACGAAGCGGAAGGGGCTCGTGAAGAGATCTCCAGCGAGCGGCTCGAGGTGGCTGTCTTGGATCGGCATCGCGGGCGGCGAAAGTTCCGCCGACTGGCAAGCGAGGAAATCGCCGACCTGATCGGCGACGTGGCATCGTAACCGCGTCCTGCCCACCGTCCGAAAGGTCGGTCTGTGAAGCGGCGCATCTTCGGACTCGAGAACGAGTACGGAATCATCTGCTCCTCAGACCGCCGGGGCGGCAAAGCCCTGTCGATCCAGAACGCCGTCATGTACCTCTTCCGGGAGATCATCTCGGGCAGGATGTACCCCGACGTGTTCCTGGAGAACGGCGCGCGGTTCTACCAAGACATCGGATGCCACCCAGAGTACGCGACGCCGGAGTGCGACGACGTTCTCGAGCTCGTCATGCACGACCGCGCGGGCGAGCGCATCATCGAGTCCCTGGCGGCTTCCGCCGAGAAGCGCATGCGCCAGGACAGCTTCATGAGCCGCATCTCCGTGTTCAAGAACAACACGGACACGCCCGGAAATACGTACGGATGCCACGAGAACTACCTGATGGACCGGAACATCGGGTTCCGGCAGATGGCGACGCAGCTCATCCCGTTCTTCGTGTCTCGGCAAGTCTACTGCGGAGCGGGAAAGGTGCGACCGGAGAACCGGGGACGCTTCGCGATCTCCCAGCGCGCCCAGCACATCCGCGAAGACATCTCCATCGCGACGACGACGGCTCGCGGCATCATCAACACGCGCGACGAACCCCACGCCGACCGCGAGAAGTACCGCCGCCTGCACGTCATCGTCGGCGACTCGAACATGTCCGAGTTCGTCACGCACCTGAAGGTGGCGACTACCGCGCTCGTGCTCCAGATGATCGAGGAAAACGCCCTCGACAAGCGGCTGGAGCTCCGCGAATCGGTGCGCGCCATCATGCAGATCAGCGATGACCTGACGTGCAAGCGCGAGATCGAACTGCAGAGCGGCAAGAAGATGTCCGCCGTCGCGCTCCAACGGGAGTACTGGTCCCTTGCCGAGAAGTACTTCGCCAGGGACCGCGACCCGGTGATCCGCGACACGCTGCGGCGGTGGGACCTGGTTCTGAGCGGGCTGGAAGAAGACCCGGAATCGCTGGATCGGTACCTCGACTGGGTCGCCAAACGAAAGATCATCGAGTCCTACGTCGCGTCGCGGGGCATCGAGTGGGACAGCTACGCGACGCTGCGGCTCGATCTCGAGTACCATAACATCGATACGAACAAGGGCATCTTCTACGGCATGGAGCGGCGCGGCCTGATGGAGCGCGTCGTGACCGAAGAGCAGATCCAGCACGCGATGCGTAACCCGCCGGAGACGACACGCGCCAAGTTCCGAGGAAAGTTCGTCAAACTGGCGAACGAGAGCAAGATTCTGTGCGGCGTCAACTGGAGCTACATCCAGCTCTACGAGCCGTACCAGAAGCTTTTCCTGTCCACCGACCCGCTCCAGCCCGACTTCGATGAAGCGAACCGGATGATCTACTCCATGTAGCCTGCCCGACGCGTCCGCTGGCGTCGCGGGGAAGGTCCGGCTGGGCGTCTGTGTGCCGACGGGGCGCCATCGTGTCGGCTATCATGGAGGGGGACACGATGAGCCGGAAAGCGCAAGGACTTCGCCCAACACGCTAGGAGGACCGTTCCGTGTCACAGGCCGGCACACCGAAGTACGTCTACTCGTTCGGCCGGGCGCGCACCGATGGCAACGCGAAGATGAAGGCTCTGCTCGGCGGCAAGGGCGCGAACCTTGCAGAAATGCGCCGCATCGGACTGCCCGTGCCTCCCGGATTCACGATCACGACCGAAGTCTGCTCCTACTACTACGACCACGGCGAGACCTACCCGCCGGAGCTGCGCGCTCAAGTCGCCGAAGCCCTCAAGCTCGTCGAGGAAGAAACCGGCAAGCGGTTCAGCGATCCCGACAATCCGCTGCTCGTGTCGGTGCGTTCCGGCGCCCGCGAGTCGATGCCGGGCATGATGGACACGATCCTCAACCTCGGGCTCGGCGAGGGAACCGTAGACGCGCTCGCGCGCTTGTCCGGCGATGCGCGTTTCGCCTGGGACAGCTACCGCCGATTCGTCCAGATGTACGGCGATGTCGTGATGGGCGTCCAGCCTCGCTCCGAGGACGAGCACGAGCCCTTCGACGAGATCATGTCCCACCTCAAGGCTGAGGTCGGCGCGGAGACCGACACCGACCTCTCCGCCGATCACCTGAAGGAACTCGTGAAGCGCTACAAAGCGCTCATCCGCGAGCGAACAGGCTCCGCGTTCCCGGATTCCCCCGAAGAGCAGCTTTGGGGCGCTGTGGGCGCGGTCTTCGGCTCATGGAACAACGAGCGCGCCATCGTCTACCGCCGGAAGTACGGCATCCCGCACGAATGGGGAACCGCCGTCAACGTGCAGACGATGGTGTTCGGGAACCTCGGCAACACGTCCGCGACGGGCGTCGCGTTCACACGCGATCCCGCGACCGGCGAGAAGGTCTTCTACGGCGACTACCTCATCAACGCCCAGGGCGAGGACGTCGTCGCCGGCGTCCGTACCCCCCAGCCGATTGCCAAGCTCAAATCGGAGATGCCGGCGGCGTACGACGAGCTCGAAGAGGTGCGAAGCACGCTTGAGACGCACTTCCGCGACATGCAGGACTTCGAGTTCACGGTCGAGAACAACCACCTGTACATGCTCCAGACGCGGAACGGCAAGCGGACGGGGCTCGCTGCGGTCCGCATCGCCGTCGAGATGGAGCGGGAGGGTCTCATCGATTGGCAGGAAGCCATCCGGCGCATTCCTGCGGACTCCCTCGCCCAGATTCTCGCGCCGATCTTCGCCATTGCCGATCTGGACCGAGCCGTTCGGGACCGCCGCCTGTTGGCGACCGGCTTGCCAGCGGGTCCCGGCGCTGCCTGCGGACGCGTCGTCTTCGCCGCTTCGGAAGCCGAAGCGCGAACCCGCCGTGGCGAGGAGGTCATCCTCGTCCGCGTTGAGACGAGCCCGGAAGACCTGCGCGGCATGCTCGCGTCGGAGGGCATCCTGACCGCGCGCGGCGGCGTGAGCAGTCATGCGGCGTTGGTGGCGCGGCAGATGGGCAAGGTCTGCGTCTGCGGCTGCCAGGCGCTGGCGATCGATTACGGCAAGAAGACGATCACCGTCGACGGCAAGATCATCCGCGAAGGCGAGTACATCTCCATCGAGGGCACGACGGGGCGCGTGTTCGAGGGTCGCATCGCGACGGCTCCCAGCGAAGTCGTGCAGGTTCTGCTCGACAAGACGCTCGACCCCGCCAAGAGCCAGACTTACGGCTTGTTCAGCCAGGTGATGGAGTGGGCGGACAAGGTGCGCCGCCTCCGCATCCGGACGAACGCCGACCAGCCCGATCAGGCGACCAACGCCGTCGCGTTCGGCGCCGAGGGCATCGGTCTCTGCCGCACCGAACACATGTTCTTCGGCGGGAACCGGATCGTCGCGGTTCGCGAGATGATCCTCTCCAACAGCCAGGAAGGGCGTGAGAAGGCTCTCGCCAAGCTGCTCCCGATGCAGCGCGAGGATTTCGCCGGCATCTTCCGCGTGATGGATGGTCTGCCTGTGACAATCCGCACGCTGGACCCGCCGCTCCACGAATTCCTCCCGCACGAAGCCGCCGAAGTCGAGGAGGTCGCCTCGCAGATGGGCGTCTCCGTCGAGACGATCGAGGCGAAGATGGTGTCGCTCCACGAGGCGAACCCGATGCTCGGTCACCGAGGCTGCCGACTGGGGATCGCGTTCCCGGAGATCACGGCGATGCAGGCGCGCGCCATCTTCGAGGCGGCGTGCCAGGTCGCCGCGGAGGGCGTCACCGTCCTGCCGGAGATCATGATCCCGCTGGTTGCGACGCCCAAGGAGCTGCGGCTCCAGAAGGAGATCGTCGTCTCCGCTGCCGAGGAGGTCTTCGCCGCCACCGGACGGAAGGTCGAGTACCTCGTCGGGACGATGATCGAGCTCCCGCGCGCGGCGCTCGTTGCCGACAAGATCGCCGAGGAAGCCGAGTTCTTCTCGTTCGGCACGAACGACCTGACGCAGACGACCTACGGCATCTCCCGCGACGACGCCGCGAAGTTCCTCCCGCTCTATCTCGAGCAGGAGCTCTTCGCGAACGACCCGTTCCAGTCGATCGATCGGGACGGCGTCGGACAGCTCATGGAAATCGGAACGAGCCGAGGACGGCAGACGCGGGCGAACCTGAAGGTCGGCATCTGCGGAGAGCACGGCGGCGACCCCAGCTCGGTCGAGTTCTGCCACAGAACCGGACTCGACTACGTGAGCTGCTCGCCCTTCCGCGTGCCGATCGCGCGTCTCGCGGCGGCGCAGGCGGTCCTCAAGGAGCAGGACGCCGACTCGAAGTCGCGCGAGATCTCATAGCTCGACTCGTCGATGCACGACACCTACGGCGGGAACCCCTGGTTCCCGCCGTTTGGTTCCCCAAGACCGGCGCGGAGACCCATGCTCGCCGCTCGCCACTTCTTTCAGCCGATTGCCACGTGCCGCCGCGCGACGGCCGTATGGCGCGGACCCGCCGTGGACCTGCCCGCGGACTGTCAGATCGTCGATCCGTTCGCACAGGAGGCGTCGAGCCCATTCGCCGTCGTTGCGTCGGCATGGGACGACGATGCCCTCTACTTCGCCGTTCAGGCGAACCTGCGCCGCGAACCCCGCGTGAAGCCCTCCCGGTTCTGGGACGCCGACTGCGTCGAGCTCTTCCTCGATCTGCGCGGTTCCCTGCGGCGGGATACCTACACGGAGCACTGCTTCCACTTCTACGCCATGCCGGGCGGAGCCGGAAGCCGCACGCCGCGAGCGGGGCTCTGCGAGCCTGGCGTCGCGACCCAGGTCGCCATCGCGGACTATGCAGCGGTCCAGACGGCTTCCGAGTCGTTCGCACAGGGGTACCGGCTCCGGATCGCCTTGACCCGTGGAGCGATTCCGAGCTTCGATCCGGTCGGATTCCCCAGCATCGGGTTCAACTACATCATCCACGACGCCAGCGGAAGGGATCAGGCGTGGAGCGCCGGACGCGACCTCGCCACATTCCGCGACCCCAGCACATGGGGCATCTTGGAGTGCATCGCCTGAGACCCCTCGTCGCGTTGCCTCTCGCAGCGTTGCCCCTCCCAGCCGCACCTGCTATGCTTCACGCGTCAAGCGCCACGACCGCCGCCGACTTCCAACCGATGGCGTCCACGCGATGTCCGAAACGTCCTACTCCGAGCACGGCGAAGACCGGTTCCTCGTCGGACTCTTCCAGAGGATCAGGCAGAGCGACGAGCCGGGCTTCTATGTCGATGTAGGCGCTGGCAACGGCATCACGAACAGCGTTTCCTACCTGTTCGAGCGTCTGGGCTGGCGAGGCATCTGCTTGGAGCCCCATCCGCAGGCGTACCTGGAATGCGTCCGCGCGCGCCCCAGGGCGAATGTCCTGCACGTCGCCATGGCTCGCCGCGGCACGTGGAGCGTCGGTTCGTTCGTCATGGTCATGGGTGACGATCAGCGGTCGTTCCTGGCATCGGACACCGGCGCGCTGCAGCGGGAGAAGACTACGGGCAAGAGGTTGGCGCAGGTTCCGGTTCCGATCGCCTACCTCGACGTGATCCTGGAGGGCAGAACCGACGGGATCGACTTCCTTACGGTATCGGTCAACGGCTCGGAGTACGATGTGCTTCAGGGGATGGACCTGAAGCGTCACAAGCCACGCGCAATCGTCGTGTCAGTCCCGGACGAGAGCGACCTCCGCGTCGAAGACCTCCTGGCTCGCTTCGAGTACGTCAAGCACGGACGTTTGGGAACCAAGGACCTCTACGTCCCGCACGGGACCTAGGGGATCGACAAGACGATCCAGAGGACCTCGGTCGATGTCCGACGTCTTGGTCCTGGGCGGAACGGGATTCGTCGGCAGCCACGTGCTGCATCGGCTACAGCGCGACGGAATCCCGGCAGCGGCGGCGTCTCGACGCACCGGCGTCGATCTGCGCAGCGCCGACGCGACTCGCCGACTCTTGAGGCAGACGCGCCCTGCCGCCATCGTCAACTGCGCCGCGCACGTCGGCAGTGTCCACTACGTCACCCAGTTCGCCGCTGAGGTTCTCCATGACAATCTGCAGATGATCCTGAGCCTCTACGAGGCGGCGAGGGACGTCTGCCCTGGCGTCCACATCATCCAGCCCATCGCCAACTGCGCCTATCCGGGTATCGCCGACGTCTACCGCGAGCCGGAATGGATGGACGGTCCCGTTCACCCGTCGGTGCTGTCGTACGGCGCGACGCGCCGGATGGCGGTCGTCGCTGCGATGTGCTACGCGAAGCAGCACGGCATCCGCACCAGCAACCTGTTCGTCCCCAACGTCTACGGGCCCGGCGACCACACCGATCCCAACAAGACCCATGCGCTCAACGGGCTCATCATCCGCATACTGGCGGCGAAGCGGGAGGGCGCGCCGCAGTTCGAGATATGGGGAACCGGGAAGCCCATCCGCGAATGGCTCTACGTCGAGGACCTGGCAGATGTGCTCGCCCAATCGCTGGGAATGGATCGCGACCTGATTGAGCCGGTCAACATCGCCCAGAACAGCGGCAGTACGATCCGCCAGCTCGCCGAAATGATCGCCCGGAGCCTCGGCTACGCAGGTGAGCTCACCTTCAACGCATCCTACCAAGATGGCGCGCCGACAAAGATCATGGACGACGCGCGATTCCGGGAGCTCTTCCCCGACTTCCGCTTCACCCCTATGGAAGAGGGCATCCGAAGGACGGTCGCCTACTACGAATCCGTCGTCTAGGAACGCCTGCCCGCCCCATCCCGTCAGAATCCGAAGCGGTAGGTCGCCTTGGTGACCAGGGCCCAGCCATCCGTGCGGAGCCGATCCTTCGCCGCCCATCCGTGGTCGTAGACGATGTAGAGATCGCTTCCGGGGCGGTAGATGTAGTGGAACAGCAGGTTGGCGCGGACGCGCTCCGCCGAGTCGTTCCATTGGGCGAAGAGCTTGGTGAAGAGCCGCGTCGTGAACGAATAGACGACGCGGCTGCCGACGACATGCGTCGTCACGCGATCGCCGCCTGGGAAGGAGAGGCGGTTCCCATCGTAGCTGCCTTCGATGGCGAGCCGTGTCGTCGCCCGCCATTGGGGTCCCGTGCTCACGCCGAGACGGGTTCCGTGATAGAAGTCGCCGTAGCTGGCGCGTGAGAACGCCGCCAGAGACCTGCTCTCCGGCGTCCACAGCTCGATGTCGAAGCGAGTCATCCGGTAATCCCTCGCCTGGATGGTGATTCCCTCGACGTCGAACTGCTCCTGGACACGGTCGAGGTTCTGACTGACGCCTCCGAACACGCCCCCACCCGCCCGGCGATCGATCGAGCCGCTGACGAACCCATCCCAGCCGATCGTCGTGCCGGCGTGGTCCTGAAGATAAGCGCCGCCGGCGCTTAGCCCCAGGTGTCCAATGCCGTGCCGGTTGGGGCGAGCATCAACGCCGCCACGGAGCCGCCCGGTCCGAACATCGGTGCGCTGGACAAATCCCATCGTCGCGGAGAAGTCCTCCGGGATATCCACGTACGAGCCATCCAGTCGGAAGTGGTCGTTGCTCCATTCGGTGGACGCGTACCAGGCGCCGGAGGTCTGGTCGCCGCCGGGCGAACGGCTCCCCGCTGCCAGCGCCTTCAGCCGCAGCCGAGCCTGCGGACGGTACATCAGATCGATGCCGACGTTCTGCGAGTGATCCGAACCGGTGCCCGGCTGAAGATGCGTGGCGATGATCCCCACGCTGGATCGGTCCATGATGTCGCGCTGGATGCGCACGACGTTGAACCCCGTGCCGGGAGCTGCCGTCGACCGATCCGTGACGAGGCTGAGCAGCCCGATGTTGTAGGGTCCCGCCTTTCCCGTCAGCTTGCCGCCGCCGAGAATGGGCACCTTCTGGTCACCTTCGATGCCGATCCGACGGCTGTAGAAGAGGCTCATCGCCGGAGCGTCAAACCCACCTCCGGCAGCGAACTCGAACAGCCCAGCGCCTTCGAGGAAGAAGTCCCGCTTCTCAGGCAGGTAAAGGTCGAACCGCGTCAGGTTGACCTCCTCGCGGTCCGCCTCGACCTGGGCGAAGTCCGTGTTCGCCGTGAGGTCGAGCGTCAAACTCGGCGTCAAACCGTATTTAACGTCCAGACCGGCGTCGAAGACCGTACTCCGTTCCCAGGAGCTCTCCGGCTGCGACTCCGAGATGCCGGCGACGACGTAGGGCACGATGTCGAGATAGGCGGGGGTCGGCACGTCCTGAAGACCGGTCAGCCTTCCCTGGAAGCTGGGTCGATACGTCCCGGGCCAGCTCTCACTCTGCGGAATCGGGGCCCACTGCGCAGCGCTGTTGAGGTGGCTGATGTTCCGACCGAAGTTGATGCCCCACGCCATCTCCGGCTGGGACCTGAATCGGAGTTGGTTGAACGGGATCGCCATCTCGACCGTCCAACCGCGCTCGTGCCTCCTGCCGACGGACTCCCAGATGGCGTCCCAGCTTCCGTTGACGTTCTCGCCGTCGTTGGTGACGGCTGCGTCTTCCTGGGCCCCCAAGGCGTTGGTCCGGAAGAAGAACCCCCGCCGCTTGTCACCGAACGTGT
Source organism: Candidatus Poribacteria bacterium (assembly GCA_016866785.1). Lineage (NCBI taxonomy): Bacteria > Candidatus Poribacteria > Candidatus Poribacteria bacterium. Next base: position 38,266 of record VGLH01000006.1, on the reverse strand, counting down.
CGATCACCATGTAGACGTTGTCGTTCTGCCAGATGGCGCCGTCTCGCCGCATCTCGTTGGCGACGACCAGAGACGGCTCGTCGTCCCAGCAGTCGAACGACACATAGAGCCGCTTCCGGTCGTACGCGACGCGGACCTCGGTACGGTACGCGATGGGCGTGCCGGGGTTGGGGTCTTGCTGGACGAGATCGTTCACGGGAACCGCATCGCGCCAGGCGGATTCGTCGAGTCGCCCGTCGATCTCGATGCTCTCGGTCGCCGGAAGGGCGCGGATCGTCTTGGGGTCGTCCGCGCGCGCCGCCAGCGCCGTCAGAGCGATCGCGCACACCGTCGTCGCAACGCGGCGGAAGCTGGGCATGTCGCACACACTCCTCAGGGCAGGATCGCCTCACCACAAGAACCCAAGGTGGGATGCATCTCGCGAGCGGCTAACGCGGCGGGTTGAGCGCCTGGGCGAGCATCATACGGATGAGCTCGAGCTGCTGTTCGAGGGCGCGGATCAGCGCACGCGCGTCTTCGCGTTCCTGCTTGAGCGCCGCCTCCAGTCGATCCTGACGGCGCTGGAGCTCCGCAATGATGTCGTCGGACTGCGACGCGCGGGCGGAAACCGTCGCAGGGGTCGCCGAGTGCGAAGGCGGAACCACTGACGCTGACACCGTCGCAGCGGGATCGCTCACCGTCGAGCTCTGTCGGTTCCGCTCCTTCTCGAGCTCGCTCTCCGGGATCATGTACTGGTAGCGCTCGTTGGAGTCGTCGATGTAGCGGATGTTGGCGTTGAGCGTACCGCGCTTGATGCGCATCCGCAGCGAGGCTTCGCTCTTGTTCAGGGCTCGCGCCGCTTCCGTTAAGCTGTACTCGCGCTCCTGCGCGTCCGCTGCGCTGTTCGTGCTCATTCCGTCCACCTCGCCATGTACCCCTGCTAACGCGCCAAAGGCTCTGCACCACTAGCAGAATACGCCGTTCGTGCGGTTCCGTCAAGCTGAACGCATCACTGCGTCGGCATTGCATGCCGAAACGTGTAACTTGACACGTGCAGGTATACGTAGTAGTATGTGTATACCTCGACGGTCGGCAGTTCGAGCGACGCGCCGAGCCCAAGGCGCGCCTCGGAACATACAGGAGAGAGTCGCATGTCCACAGCGTTTTCCGCCGCGATGGAGCCGATGGCGTTCATCGGAGACGATCACTCGATTGGGGAGCACGATTATCTGAACGACTCCCACTTCGCTTCACAGTTGGCGACTGCGGTGAAGCGCGTCTGCGTCAAGGCAGGGCGACCCGAACTGGTCGAAGACGCTCTTCAGGAGGCGTGGGCGGTGTGCGTCAAGATGCGGCGCGACTTCGACCCGACCAAAGGCGTCTCGTTCCTCGCCTTCGTTCGCCCTCACGTGCGCTGGACCGCGCTCCATTACTGCAAGAGCAACTCCGGCGCTTTCTCGATCCCCGACCGCATGTGGCGGAACCGCCGCCACCGGGACGGCGACGATCTGAGCTCCGCTATCTACACGATGCCCCTCATCGACGAGGACCCCGCCGGCAACGAGACGTTCGACCGACTGTCTCAGATACCCGACGGCGACCTCGTCGGCGGCGTCCACGCCGGAGGCTCTCCGCGCGAGTGGCCCCTGTGGCGCCAGTTCGACTACGAACACCTGAACTCGCTCGTCGCGCGGCTTGATCCCAACGAGTTGCGCATTGTCCGAAAGTTCGCCGACGGTTCCGGCTGCGCCGACATCGCCCGCGAGATCGGCGTCACGCGCCAGCGCGTGCATCAGGTTCTCAAACGAGCCCTGTCCAAGCTGCGGGCGTGGTGGGACGAACCCTCGGCGGCGTAACGCACCGAGTCATCCGGCATCGATCAGATCAGAAAGGAACCGACCATGCGTCTCGTCATCACGGTCGTCGCTCTCGCTTCGTGGGCTGTTCTGTCATCGACGCTGCTGCTCTGGCTGGCTTCCTGACTCGTGGTCACCGTCCGAGTGAGCGGCTCAGGTACTCCATGTAGTTGCAGTAGTTGGGCCAAGAGATATCCGGCGGGGCGGAATGATCCAGCTCGGGGATGTATCCGCCTTCTGCCACGACCGGCATGATCCGGTCCACTTCCGCTCGCATGACAGCCCCGCCTGACGCCACCGCCCGCTTGTCGATCCCCCCGATCATCGCCAGATCGCGTCCGTACTCGCGGCGCACGGCGACCACATCCATCCCGGCTGCCACCTCGAAGGGCCAGAGCAGGTTCAGCCCGGCATCCATCCAGATGGGAATCAGTTCCGTGATGTCGCCGTCGCTGTCGAGCCCGACGAACTCCACGCCGCGACTGCGGACGTAGTCGGTGACGCGCCGGTAGTGCGGCAGCGCGTACCGGCGGAACAACCTCGGGTCCACCAGCGACGCGTGGTTGAACGCCATGTCCTCCCAGAAGGCGAACACGTCGATCTCGACTTCGTCGAGAATGCGCGATGTCAGTTCGATCATCATGTCCGCCCGCTGCTCCATCATCCGCTCGACGAGCCGGGGCTGGTCGTAGAACGCGAGGCACAGGTTCTCGAGCCCCATCAGGTTCCGCAGCGGACCGAAGAACCCTCCCCAGCGGTCCGCGAAGAGCATGAGCGGATACTCGCGCGTCTTCCATCGCTCGACGTGCTCGCTCCAGTTCTGGGGAACCCGGTTCTCGAACATCGTCTGAAGGCGCTCCGCCGCGAACTGCTCGAAGTCGTCGGGCGTTTCCACGGGGAACCGAAGGAACTGCGGCATGCTGGAGTTCCCCGAATACGCCTTGAACTCCATCATCAGGATGCCTTCGTGGTTCACGAAGATGCGGTGTTCGTCGTCCTCTTCGATGACCTGGTACTCAAAGCGCGGAATCGGACCGTAGTAGGCTCCGACTCCCCCGACCCCGTCGGTGGCGAACAGACGATCCAGCGGCGATCCGTCCCATCCTTCGCTCCGCCAGCGGGCGCCGGTCTCCGCCCATCCGCCGATGGCGCGCATGAAGGGCTTGTCCACGGGCCCGAATCGTAGCGTCGATACGTAGCGTTCACGCGTAGTCACAACACTCCCCCATCCATGGCAACGACGCAGTTGCAGATCGCGTCAGCGCAGCACCGCAATGCGGCGTTACTTACGATGGTACGGCGCTGCATACGCTGGACTCGCACTGAGAGTAGCCGTTCGCTCGGATGCGTGTTAGCCCTCTAGGCGGCTGAGAAGACAGATCGACTACCGGAGGAGCGCCATGTTCGGCTCGCGGCGTAGTGTACAACGCGCTCGCACGCCTTTCGTGCTGTCCGTCTCGCTGCACGCTCTCCTGTTCGTCACCGGGCTCTTCAACATCTTCATCATGAAGGCTCCCGAAGACGCCACGACGCACTTCACCGCGGACATCGTCACCAACGAGGCGAAGAAGAAACCCCAACGGCGCGTGCAGCCGCTCGTCAAGCCGCTCGTCAAGCCGCTCGTGCTGTCGGCGACTCCTCGCGCCGCGTCGTCCTACATCGACGTCCCGGCGACGGTTGCCGACGTCCCGTTCACACCGTGGGAACCATCGCTTGCCGCCGCTTCGGGGACGGGTCCCACAGCGCTGGCTCCAGCTGCGCGCGCACTCGATCTGGCGGCTACCGCCAGCGAGGTCCGCGAGCTCGACGTCGCGACCTTCCGTCCGGCGGCATTCAGCCCGGCTCCGCCTCGCGTCGAGATGCCCACGCTGGCGACCGCCGTCCTCGATGCGCGGATCGAGTACGCTCAATCGGATCCCACAACGCCAGTCGCCCGGCTGTCAGGCTCGGTCATGGCGCCGCGATTCCTCCAGCGCGTCGTTCCCGAGTATCCCGAGACTGCGCGCCGAAGCAGCAAAGAGGGAGTGGTCATCCTCACCGCCGTGGTGCTTCCCAGCGGACTCGTCGACCAGATCGACGTCGAGCAGAGCCTGGGCATGGGCTGTGACGAAGCGGCGATTGCGGCGCTTCGCGCCTCGAGGTTCTTCCCAGCCTACGAGGACGGGAGCCCCGTCTCGGCAACGATCCGCGTACCCTATCGTTTTCGGATCGGCGACGGCTCATGACCAACCGGCTGCTCCGCCGAGCCGCTGCCGCCACCCTTGCGGGCTTCTTGGGACTCGTCACGTCCGTCGCGATGGGTCAGCCCGAACGTCTCCCCGGCGTGTTCGATCTCGACGAAGTCGTCGTCGTCGGAAAACGGGAACCGGAAGCCATCGCCAAGCAGACGCTCATCGGTGACGAGCTCCGCCGCGTCCCGGGAACCGCTGGCGATGCTCTGCGCGCCATCGAGGTGCTCCCCAGCGTTTCGACCGTCAACGACTTGAACGGAGCCCTCTTCATTCGCGGCGGCGGGCCCCTAGACAACGACTTCTACTTCGACCGCATGGTCCTCGGATATCCGTACCACTTCGGCGGCTTGGCGTCCACGCTCAGCACCGACCTCATCGGCAAAGTGGACGTTCTGCCGGGCGGATTCGGGGCGCAGTACGGCGACGCCCAGGCGATTGTCGATATCCGCAGCCGAGAGGCACGCCGGGAGACGGACGTCTCACTGAACGTCAACGCGCTGCTCTCCGAATCGACGATCCGCGCCCCGCTGGGCGACAAGGGCTCCGTTTACGCCGCCGGAAGGCGCACATACGCCGACCTCGTCGTGCCGAAGATCGTCGAGCTCGACCGCATCTCGGCGTTCCCGCGATTCTGGGACTATCAGGTCGGCGCCGAGTACGACCTCGATCCGTCGAACCACCTGCGGATCGGGGCGTTCGCCAGCGACGACTACATGCGGCTCCTCATCAAGGAGGAGGACGTCACGGATGATCCCGAGCTCGCCGGTGACGTCCTTTTCGCCACGGCGTTCCGAGGTCAAGGCGCGACGCTGGAATCGCGGCTGGGCAAACGCGGGTCCGCATGGACGACCCTTTCCCGCCTGGTGTACCGCACCAAGGTTGCCTTCGGACGCGACTACTTCCTCAACATCGATTCGGTGCTGTGGGCGCTCCGCGAGGATGCACAGCTTCGCGTCGGACGCCGCAACACGCTCGAGGTCGGCGGCGACGTGCTCACGTCTCCGTTCACGCTGACCGCGAACTTCCTCCGACCGCCGTCCGATGAGGACGCCGATCAGGAGTTCGATCTGGACGATCTCGACACGGTTCGGTCCGACACCGGCGGGCGCTACAACTGGGCAAACGCGTACGTGCAGGATCGGTTCGACATCTCCGAATCGCTGTCCGTCACGGCAGGCGTGCGCGCCTCCTATTTCAGCGAGACGGACGATGTGCGCGTCGATCCGCGCGCCAGCCTCGCATGGGCGACGCCGACCGGAGCCGCGATCCGCGCGGCGTGGGGCAGATACACCCAGAATCCGGAGCCCTTCCAGATCGACTCGGATTGGGGCAATCCGGATGTTTCCGCCTTCTATGCCTATCACTACGTACTGGAGGGAGAGCGCAATGTCTCCGAGGACACGTTCCTCAAGGTCTCCGGCTACTACAAGGACTACCACGACCTGGTGACGGACGATGCGGAGCTCGTCTACAAGAACCAGGGAACCGGCTTCGCCCGTGGATTCGAGCTCTTGGCTCGGTACAGCCCGTCCAGTCGGCTCGTCGGTTGGGCGAGCTATGCGCTATCGGACTCGCGACGGCGGTACCGACCCGGCGACCCGGAGCTCATCTACTCGTACGATCAAACGCACGTCGGGACGCTGACTCTCAGCTTCGCTCCAAACCCGAAATGGGAGCTCGGCGCGAAGTGGCAATACGCCACCGGTACTCCCTACACGCCCATCCTGGGCGGCGAGCCCGTCATCGCGGGGGACGGCGCATTCGTCCGGTACCGCCCGATCTACGGCGAGCCCTACTCCGTCCGCTACCCGCCGTTCCATCGGCTCGACCTGCGCCTGGCGCGAGGATTCCGGCTTGCAGGGGTCGACGCGCAGTTCTACATGGAAGTCCTGAACGCCTACGCGCGCATGAATGTCTTCGATGCCCAGTACAACCGCGACTTTTCAGAGCGCGATTGGATCTACCAGTTGCCTCTGGTACCATTCATCGGGCTGAACGCGCGGTTTTAGTGGTCTGTCACGATGAAGATTCGTGGAACCCCCACCTCAATCCTCCCCCACGCTTCGCGGGGGAGGAGGCATTATCCCTCCCCTTGAATGGGGGAGGGACAGGGCGGGGGTTGGTTCCCCAAAGCATCAACCTGAGACCACTAGGGCGTACATCGTCGGAACGCTGACATGTGGATCAAATGGCGCAGCGGATACGTCGCGTACTGGGTCCGAGGGTTCTACTACCTCGGCATCGGCGCGACAGTAGGCGGTCTGCTCGTCTGGCTCGTGTCGTGGCTGCGCGGCGGGTATGTCGAAGCGCGACATGACCTGAGCACTATCGCGGCTGTCTGCCTCATCGCCATCCTGCCTTTCGCGTTGCGCCGGCGACGCTGGGTCCTCCGGTTCGGTCACCAGGCGACTTGGCTCAAGGCGCATTGGACGCTGGCGGGAGTCGCGCTCGTTCTGATCGCCGCGCACTCCGCCGTGCGTCCCACATCGGTCTCCGGGCTCTCCGCGTTCCTGCTCGCCGCCGGAATCGCCGCCGCTGGCATCGTGACGCATTTCACGCGTCGGATGACCCGGCATTACGCCGTGCGCGCGCATCTCGCGCTCGCGATCCTGCTGCTGGGAGCCATCGGGTTCCACCGCTTCTCCAAGCTGGACCATCCGTGGTTCCCGCTCGATACGCCCACGCCGAAAGGCGAAGTCGTCCATCACATCGCGTGCGGTCAGTGCCACGACGCGCTGAACCGCTACGCCGAATACACCTGCACGACCTGCCATGTCCATGACACGCCGGAGCTCGTCACGCCGCACCAGGTGCACGGCGTCGAGGACTACGGGCCCTGCCTCGACTGCCACAAGGCGACCATAGCAGGAAAGACGTACTTCACCGGCGGCTCGAGGTTCGTCTGGGAGAACGTGTTTGACTTCGCGCCCTGACGTGGCATACTTCTAGTGTTCGCCGCACGTAACCGCATAGAGGTCAACTGAGAGTCATGCCACGGGCTGGGTGGTCGTGTGCCCTGCTGCGCCAGGTTCGCGGCGCAGTTCGTGCCACTTCGTTCAGGAGCCGCGAGGAACGCTGCGCATGAGCGTGCGAGCGCGACTCCTCGTGCGGATCGTTGCCGCAGCCCTCTTCGTGCTGCTGGCGAACCTGCCGCCGCCCGCCGGTCAGGACCTCTCGTCCTGGCTTCCGATCCGTCACTCCCTCGCGATCTTCGTCCTCTGTCTCGTGCTGTGGGTCACCAGCGCGCTCCCGCTCATGGTGACCAGCCTCCTGCCGCTCGTCCTCTTCCCACTCCTGGGAGTCCTGCCGGAGAAGCAGTCCTTCGGGCTATTCGGGAATGAGGTCGTCTTCTTCCTACTGGGCGTATTCATCCTCAGCTCAGCGATCATGCGGTCGGGCCTGAGCGCGCGGATCGCGTGGAGAATGCTGGGCGCGTGCCGAGGGGACGCGCGTCTCTTGCTCGCGTTGACCCTCCTCATCCCCGCCCTCGGCTCGTTCCTGATGTCCGAACACGCCGTCGCCGCGATGTTCTTTCCCATCGTCTTGGAGGTAGGGAACGTCCTGAACGTCCACTCTCGTCACCAAGCGTTCGGCAGAGCGCTGTTCCTCGCCCTGGCTTATGGATGCATCATCGGAGGCGTGGCAACCTATCTTGGCGGCGGGAGAGCGCCTCTCGCGGTCGGTATCCTGCATGAGACGACCGGCGATAGTGTCTCCTTTCTGCGCTGGATGGTCGCGAACCTGCCGCTCGTCGTCGTGATGCTGGGATTCGCCTTCGGGGCGCTGTGGTGGATGACGCGCGACGATCTGCCCGACATGCGACCCGTTCAGGAGCTGCTCGAGGCGCGGTCAGGGACGCTCGGAGCCATGACGGGCCGCGAGAAGCAGATCGCCGCTCTGATGGCAGCCACGATCGTCGCCTGGGCAGGATTTGCGTCGTGGCTCGGTGGGTTGGCGGGAATCGCTTTGTTGAGCGTCGTCGCGGCGTTCGCCTTCGGACTCCTCGACTGGAGCGAGGTCGAGCAGGACGTCAACTGGGGCGTGCTGCTGATGTACGGCGGCGCGATCGTCTTGGGCTTCGCGATGCAAGCGTCCGGGGCGGCGGCTTGGTTGTCCGGGGCGTTCCTCACGCGTTGGCACCTCCCACCCTGGGCTTTCGTCGCATTGATCTCCTTCCTTTCGCTCTCGCTAACGGCGTGCATGAGCAACTCGGCGGTTGTAGCAATGCTCCTGCCCGTCGTGCTCAACTACGCCGCGGACGACCTATCGATGGCGCGCCTGGTGACAGCTAGCATTGCGGTCCCGGCAGGGCTCGACTTTATCCTCCCGATGGGGACTCCGGCGCTTGCGCTCGCGTTCGCTTCCGGCTTGCTGACGGTGCGTCAGACGGTCGGGTACGGGACAGGGCTGGCGGTCACGGCATGGGTGGTGTTCAACCTGTCGGCACATCTGTGGCTGCCGGTGGTGGGAATGGCTCCCTAGGAGTTCGATCCCGACCCGGCGCTCAGCGCCATCAGCGGGAACACCCAGGCGTTCATCGGATTCGCGTAGCCGCCGATAACCTCCCAGTAGATGCCGATCGGCGCGGCGTCCCATCCGCCATCGGGTCGTTGACGACTCCGCAACCAATCGATCCCGCGTCGCGCGTCCACGTCGGCGGCTCGCAGCGCCTGCACCGCGAACGCGGTCTGCTCTGCCGTGCTGGAGCGCCTCTCTCCCGACTGCGTCTCGCCCCATCCGCCGTCGTCCTGCTGGGCAGCGAGCAGCCACCGAATGCCTCGGTTCAACACGGAACCGGTGCGTCCGGCGCTTGCGAGCGCGTTGACGGCGAGCGCGGTTCCGTACGTGCGCCGGGCGAGCCACAGGTCTTCCCACGAGCCATCGCGCGCTTGGGAACGCTCGATCCAGCGAAGCGCCCTCTCGACCGAGGCGGCGTCTCCCAGCTCGCGCATCGTGTCGACGGCGTGGGCGGTCACGCTGACGCAACCGACATCTCCGGCTCCGGGGCGGTACGTCGCCCAACTGCCGTCTTTCGCCTGTCGTGACCGGAGCCACGACGCGCCGCGCTCGGCAGCGACGGGGTTCCGCCCGGCACGGATCAGCGCCAGCGTCGCCAGAGCCGTGTCGTCCGCGTCGGATAGCAGACCCGGGCCCCGGAGCCCGTGGAACCCCCAGCCGCCGTCCTCGCGCTGGCAGCCCGCCAGCCAATCGCAACCGGCGACGATGGTCGGATCGTGGTGACCCGTGCCCGCGCCCGTGAGCGCCAGGAGAGCCAGCGACGTGTCCCAGACGTTCAGGGAGATCGCCTCGCGGTGCCCGCCATCCGGCGTGCGCGCTCCCTCCAGCCACTCGCAGGCTCGGCGGAGCGGCGTGGACGTGCGTTCGTCGGGAACCGAGTCGCGCGCCACCGTGAGGGCCAGAGCGCTCAACGCGGTGATGAACGACACGCAGAACCAGCTACCGTCAGCCGCCTGGTGCGACAGGACCCAGGTCAGCAGGTCGCGCATCATCCGATCCCGGCGCTTCGTGTGGGCTTCGATGAGGAAGAGCAGCGGAGCGAGCGTGTATTGCTCGGCGACGAACATCTTGGCGAACGCGCTGGTGTGGAACAGGCTTGTCGGCGGAGCGAGATGCTCCGGCGGCTTCACGTGGGCGATCAGCCGCGAAGGGAGCAACGGCAGAGCAATCCCGGCTGCGCGTCCGACCAGTTCGGCGACCCTAGGCGGGAGCAGCTTCGCCCACGGGTACATGCCCGCCATCGCGCCCAGAACCTTCACGATCCATAGGTTCCAGCCAAGGTCTGGAACGCCGGGGGCTAGGCGAGCCAGGTCTGGATGGCGACCGGCGTGCGCCGATACGACGACCCGCGCCAGACGCGTCGCCTCGTCCGACGCGATCCCTTCCGGGTCGAGCACGAAGCGCCCGTCAGGCGTGTGAGATGTCTCGATCCAGTGGAGGTACCCGTCGTCGAGCGCCTGACCGCGGACGTGCCGAAGGACCATCGTCGCGAGCGTCGGGTAGGCGTTCGAGGAGAGTTCGCCTTCGAACCGCCCGTCGCTGTGCGCCAACTGCGCCAGTCCTCGCCGGGCTCGGTCGATGGCTTCGTCGGTGTTCATGGGCTTAAAGCCATCAAGCCCGTATTGCTACGGGCTTGACGTGTCTTTTGGACTAGAAATGACCTCGGCGATACCTACTTTCCCAGAGGGTCGCCCCTAAAGTATCATCGGCGCTGAAGGGCTTAACTGCCGTGTTCGGAATGGGAACGGGTGTTTCCCCTTCGCAATCCTCACCGAGGTCACACTCTTGCGCGACGGCGTCTATCCTGCCTCGTCGCGCAGTACGCTACAGTGACAGTTGAATGCGCGGATGTTTCGCGGGGAGCCGATCGAAGTCTGGGACCTGGGGAGGTCCCGCAAGCGTCGGAAACCGATGAAGAAGATTGTAGCCAAGCCCTCGACTATTAGTACCGGTCAGCTAAACACATTGCTGTGCTTACACCCCCGGCCTATCAACCTCCTAGTCTTGGAGGAGTCTTACCTGGTTGACCCAGTGGGAGATCTTATCTTGGGGCGAGTTTCGCGCTTAGATGCTTTCAGCGCTTCTCCCTTCCGAACGTAGCTACCCAGCGGTGCCCCTGGCGGAACAACTGGTACACTAGAGGTTCGTCCATCCCGGTCTTCTCATACTAGGGACAGCCCCCCTCAAATCTCCTACGCCCACAGCAGATAGGGACCAAACTGTCTTGCGACGTTTTAAACCCAGCTCACGTACCGCTTTAATGGGCGAACAGCCCAACCCTTGGGACCAACTGCGGCCCCAGGATGCGATGAGCCGACATCGAGGTGCCAAACCGCGTCGTCGCTGTGAACGCTTGGACGCGATAAGCCTGTTATCCCCGGAGTACCTTTTATCCGTTTAGTCACGGCCCTTCCACGCGGAACCGTAAGATCACTAAGCCCTGCTTTCGCACCTGCTCGACCTGTATGTCTCGCAGTTAAGCTCCCTTGTGCCTTTACACTCGACACACGATTTCCAACCGTGCTGAGGGAACCTTTGGGCGCCTCCGTTACGCTTTTGGAGGCGACCGCCCCAGTCAAACTACCCACCTGACACGGTCCTTCTCCGGGATTCACCGGAGTAAGTTAGAGCTCCAATGCAACAAGGGTGGTATTTCACCAGTGGCTCCACCAAAGCTGACGCCCTGGCTTCTACGCCTCCCACCTATCCTACACAAGCTACATCGAAACCCAATGACAGGCTGCAGTGAAGGTTCACGGGGTCTTTCCGTCTAGCTGCGGGTAACCGGCATCTTCACCGGTGTTACAATTTCGCCGAGAATCCCGCCGAGACAGTGCTCCAACCGTTACGCCATTCGTGCAGGTCGGATTTTACCCGACGAGGAATTTCGCTACCTTAGGACGATTATAGTTATCGCCGCCGTTTACCGGTGCTTCGATTCAGAGCTTCGCCTTGCGGCTAACCCCTCCTCTTAACAGTACGGCACTGGGCAGGCGTCAGTCCCTATACGTCGTCTTACGACTTGGCAGAGACCTGTGTTTTTAGTAAACAGTCGCCAGAGCCACTTTACTGTGGCCACCCGAAGGTGGCACCCCTTCTCCCGAAGTTACGGGGCCAATTTGCCTAGTTCCTTAGCGGGACTTCTCTCGAGCGCCTGAGGATACTCTCCTCGCCTACCTGTGTCGGTTTGCGGTACGGGCTCTGCGATTGTCCGGAACAGGCTTTTCTCGGCAACGGCGCAACCCTCGCAGCTTCACCCGAAGGCTCGGCCTCCGAATCCGATAACATCTGAGGGCATTGCTGTTGCGTCCCCTGTCCTTCAACCGCACGCAGAGGTGACGGAATGTTAGACCGTCTTGCCATCGTCTACGCTTTTCAGCCTCGACTTAGGACCCGACTGACCTAGTGCGGAGTTACCTTGCACTAGAAACCTTAGGCTTTCGGCGAACGGGCTTCTCACCCGTTTTATCGCTACTCATGCCGGCATAATCACTTCTGTGCCGTCCAGCCGCCCTTACGGTCGACCTTCAGCCAGCACAGAACGCTCCCCTACCACTGCCCGCCCTCGGCGGGCAATCCACAACTTCGGTGCTAGGCTTGAGCCCCGCGAATTTTCGGCGCGCAACCACTCGACCAGTGAGATATTACTCACTCTTTAAAGGATGGCTGCTTCTAAGCCAACCTCCTGGTTGTCTGTGCGGTTGTACATCCTTTGCCACTTAGCCTAGACTTAGGGACCTTAGTTGGTGATCTGGGGTGTTTCCCTTTTGCCTACGAAGCTTATCCCTCGCAGACTGACTCCCGTGATAGAGACGGTAGCATTCGGAGTTTGACTGGGTTTGCTAAGCTGGTAGGCCCGCTAGTCCAATCAGTGCTCTACCACCACCGTCCATGACACGAGGCTAGCCCTAAAGCTATTTCGGGGAGAACCAGCTATCACCGGGTTTGATTAGTCTTTCGCTCCGATCCACAGCTCATCCCCTAAGTTTTCAGCCTTAGTGGGTTCGGGCCTCCACGCATTGTTACATGCGCTTCACCCTGGCCATGGATAGATCACCCGGTTTCGGGTCTGCTCTACGCGACTTACGCCCTATTCAGACTCGCTTTCGCTATGGCTGCGCCTCTTAAAGGCTTAACCTGCCACGCAGAGTAACTCACCGGCTCATTATGCAAAAGGCACGCGGTCACACATCTCCCTTGCGGGTGTAGTGCTACCACAGCTTGTAGGTCCACGGTTTCAGGTACTTTTCACTCCCCTAACGGGGGTGCTTTTCACCTTTCCCTCACGGTACTGGTTCACTATCGGTCACCAGGTAGTATTTAGCCTTGGGCGGTGGTCCGCCCAGCTTCCTGCAGTTTTACTTAGCCCGCAGTACTCGGGTATCTCGTCCAAGGAGTCGACGTGCCTTTCGCGTACGGGACTTTCACCCTCTATGGCAGACCTTTCCAGGTCATTCTGCTAGACAGTCGATTGGTAACTCCTCGGCTTGCGCCCGACGAGACCCCACAACCCCGCACGCATATAGCGTACGGTTTAGGCTGTTCCCTTTTCGCTCGCCACTACTGGGGGAATCGCATTCGCTTTCTGTTCCTCGAGGTACTGAGATGGTTCACTTCCCTCGGTTGGCTCTTTCGTCGTCAATGACGGGGTTGCCCCATTCGGAAACCTCCGGATCTTAGGCTAGTCACGCCTCCCCGAAGGGTATCGCCGTTGATCGCGTCCTTCATCGCCTCCTGGTGCCAAGGCATCCACCGTAGACCCTTAGTAGCTTGGCTGGTTTCATCGGAACCCACATCCTTGCGGGATGGGATCCCCAGAGACATCCTCACGGCTCTCTGTGCGAAACAACGCGCTATTCAACTGTCAAAGATCACAAGCTCGTTCAGCACGCCCCGGACGGCGTCGTCTCTGTCTGGTGGAGATGAGCGGATTCGAACCGCTGACTTTCTGCTTGCAAAGCAGACGCTCTCCCAACTGAGCTACACCCCCATACCGAGCGACCTCCGCCAACCACGCACAACCCGCCGACGCGTGCCGCCGTGGGTTCTGTCCAAGTGGATCCTGGTGGGCCAGGGTGGACTCGAACCACCGACCTTACGCTTATCAGGCGTACGCTCTAACCACCTGAGCTACTGGCCCCCACGCGCGAACGCGGGGATTGCCACGCCGCTCCGGTTGGGCGAAGGACTCCCGTGACGAGGAATGAACGAGGCGAATAGCCTGAGGCGACTGAGGGATCCCTGAGACGGACGTCTACAGGTTCCGAGGGCTGATATGCACCTTAGAAAGGAGGTGATCCAGCCGCACCTTCCGGTACGGCTACCTTGTTACGACTTACCGCCAATCACTGAGCTTGTCTTAGGCAGCTGCTTCCTTGCGGTTGGCTCACCGACTTCGGACACTCCCAGCTTTCATCGGTTGACGGGCGGTGTGTACAAGGCCCGGGAACGTATTCACCGCGACCTGCTGATTCGCGATTACTAGCGATTCCACCTTCATGCAGTCGAGTTGCAGACTGCAATCTGAACTGAGGCCGGCTTTTTGGGGTTGGCTCCACCTCACGGCTTGGCGACCCTCTGTACCGACCATTGTAGCACGTGTGCAGCCCAGGGCATAAGGGCCATGCGGACTTGACGTCATCCCCACCTTCCTCCGGTTTGTCACCGGCAGTCTCCTTAGAGTTCCCAGCTTGACCTGATGGCAACTAAGGACAAGGGTTGCGCTCGTTGCGGGACTTAACCCAACATCTCACGACACGAGCTGACGACAGCCATGCAGCACCTGTCACTCTGCCCCGAAGGGAAACCCTCTTTCGAGGGCGGTCAAAGTGATGTCAAACCCTGGATAAGGTTCTTCGCGTTGCTTCGAATTGAGCGACATGCTCCACCGCTTGTGCGGGCCCCCGTCAATTACCTTGAGTTTTAGCCTTGCGACCGTACTCCCCAGGCGGGGTGCTTAATGCGTTAGCGGCAGCACGGAGAAGTTCATTATTCCCCACACTTAGCACCCATCGTTTAGGGCTAGGACTACCAGGGTATCTAATCCTGTTTGCTCCCCTAGCTTTCGCGCTTCAGCGTCAGTGCAGGCCCAGAAAGCTGCTTACGCCATCGGTGTTCTCCAGGGTATCTGTGCATTTCACCGCTACACCCTGAATTCCGCTTTCCTCTACCGCACTCAAGCTCGACAGTATCGCGTGCAGTTTCCCGGTTGAGCCGGAAGATTTCACACGCGACTGGTCGAGCCGCCTAGACGCCCTTTACGCCCAGTGAATCCGAACAACGCTTGCGCCCTACGTATTACCGCAGCTGCTGGCACGTAGTTAGCTGGCGCTTTCTAGCACGGTACCGTCAGACGTGCCCGAAGACACGTGGTTCGTCCCGTGCCACAGGAGTTTACAACCCGAAGGCCTTCGTCCTCCACGCGGCGTCGCATGGTCAGGGTTTCCCCCATTGCCAAATATCCTCGACTGCAGCCACCCGTAGGTGTCTGGGCAGTGTCTCAGTCCCAGTGTGGCCGGACATCCTCTCAGACCGGCTACCCATCGTCGCCTTGGTGAGCCGTTACCCCACCAACTAGCTAATAGGACGCGGGCCTCTCCCAAGGCGGCTTGCGCCTTTGAATACCCCACCATGCGGCAGAGCATCCTCATTCGGTATTAGCGCCCGTTTCCAGGCGTTATCCCCAGCCTTGGGGCAAGTTACCCACGTGTTACTCACCCTTTCGCCACTAATCCCCGAAGGGATCCGTTCGACTTGCATGCCTAATCCACGCCGCCAGCGTTCGTTCTGAGCCGGTATCATACTCTCCGTTGTAAATCGGTTCCCCGAATGCCCGAAGGCACAGGAGAAGTCGATCACCAGCATTCACCCGTCGCGTTCGCGTCGGCTGATGCATGGTAAACTCGAAAGGCTGTTGCATGCAGACCTCGAAGCCTACATGACGCCCGTGAGCCCCAAGCATCCACTCAAGTCTACTCAGGCTATTCGATTGTCAAAGACCGCCTCGTTCGCCGAGCTTCCAAGCCATCGCTGACCGGTCGCATCGGCAAGGGTTAGTCTAGCATCGCGCAAACGGGTCTGTCAAGGAAATCGGACGGCGTTTCCGAGCTTTTTCAGCCTAGCAGATCGCCCGTATCCAAGACCACGCGCGCGACCCGACTGCCGCGATTTCGCACCTCGTGGGGCTATCGTCAGCGGCAAGAAGTAGTATAATCGCCGACCCGGAACCTGACAAGGCGATCTGCGCGGTTCCACATCACTTTTTCTGCCCGCTTCGCAGCAACTAGGAGGAAGCCGCGTGAAAGCCGCCCAGCTCGTCGCTCCCCAGCAGTTTCAGATCATCGACGTGCCCGTGCCCAACCTCGCCGCAGCAGGCAATGGTGCGGTGCTGATCCGCGTCGAGCGCGCCTGCATCTGCGGAAGCGACATGCCGCACTTCCTCCGCATCCTCGACCGCTACCCGGCTGCCATCGGTCTCTCCATCCACGAGTGCATCGGAACCGTCGTCGAGTCGAAGAGCTCTCGCTTCAAGCCGGGCGACGCCGTCCTGTCGGTTCCGCCGGGACAGCTCGGATTGGCGGAGTACTTCGTCGGAACCGAGGCGAGCACCGTCCACCTGCCACCGGGAGGGTTCAACAGCGAGGTCCTCATGGCGCAACCGCTGGGAACCGTCATGTGGGCGTTCCGAAAGCTGGGGAACCTCATCCACGCCGACACGGTCGTGCTGGGGCAGGGCCCGATGGGTCTGCTGATCGACTCCGTTCTCAGCAACCTGGGAGCCAAGACGGTCATCGGCATCGACCGGATCCCCGAGCGTCTCGCCGCCGCCGAACGCATGCGCGCCACCCATGTCGTCGATGCGACGCGGGAGGACCCCGTCCGGCGCGTCGCCGAGATCACCGGCGGGCGCATGGCAGACCTCATCGTCGAAGCAGTCGGGCACCAGACCGGCACGCTGAACCTCTGCATGCCGCACATCAAGAACGGCGGGACGATCCTCGCGTTCGGCGTGCCCGACGACGACATCTACCCGATCCACTTCCGCGAGTTCTACCACCGGAACCTGCGGCTCATCGGCTCCGTCAGCCCCGAACCCCTCCGCGACTACCCGCTGGCGATCGACATGATCGTTCAGGGGCGCATCGACGTGTCGCCGCTGCTGACGCACGAGATTCCCTTTGACGACGTGCAATACGGCTTCGAGCTCTTCACGCAGCGCAAGGACGGGGCGATCAAGGTCATCCTGCGCTACTGACGCGTCGGTACGTTCGGTACATGGAGACGCCCGGGAACTCTGTGCTCCCGGGCGTCTTGCGGATCGTCCCGATACGATCTACTGGGCGTGCTTGAGGTCTCCCCAGAACGTCGGGAGCTTCCCTGCCGCCTCGACGGCTCGGAACTTCTTGGAGTCCAGGTTGTACTTCAGGTCGCCATCGGGGTCGAACCCGACGAACATCGACCATCCGCCGCCGCGCTCGCTCACCTTGACGAGCAGGGAGTTGTCGCCCTTCTTGAGCGTGACTTCCTTCTCGTCCTGGAAGTTGCCGGCGCCGCGGTTGACGGCGTTGACGTGCGCCACCTCACCGTTGATCCAAATCTTCACCGAGTCGTCACTGCCGGCGAGAAGCTTGCGCTTGCCGTCTGCTGGCGACACGACGTTGATCCACGCGTACGACGAATGGTCGTTGATGTCGCCCGCGCCGAGCTTGAGGGCGTTCATGACGGCGTTCACGTTGTCGCCACCGACTGGGGCGATCTTGCCGGCAGTCCACGTGAGCTTGCCGACCGCATCGCCCTCCTCGACGCCTTCCTTGGCGACGGTCGCCTCATCCCACTTGACCTTCTCCTTGGCGGTCGCCAACGCCAGGGAGTCTTGATTCGTCGCGGCGGCTCCACCGGGTCCGTCGGTGGGAACCATCATCCAGAGCCACGGACCCTCGATCTTGCTCGGTTCCTTGAGAGCCTTCGCCGGATCGTAGTCCTTGCCCGCCGCCTTGAATGCGGCTTCGATGCCCGCGAACATCGACCACCCGCCGCCGCGCTCGCTCACCTTGACCAGCAGCAGGTTGTCGCCCTTCTTGAGATCGACCTTGAACTGATCCTGGAAGTTGTCGGCGCCACGGTCGATGGCGTTCTTGTGGACGACGGCTCCATTGAGCCAGACCTTGATGGAGTCGTCGCTGCCAACCCACATCGTCTTGCTCTTCTGCTCGTTCGCCGCCTCGATCGTGATGAGCGCGTAGGACGAGTGGTCGTTCACGTCGCCTGCTCCCAAGCCGATCTTCGTCACCGTGTCGTTGACGTTGTTGCCGCCCTTGTCGGATATCTCGCCGAGAGTCCACTTGAGCTTGCCGACGGCGTCCCCCTCCTTGGCGCCGTTCTTGGCGACGCCGTCTTCGGTCACCTTGCCGCCGCTCGCCTTGTCGAGCTGGTCCTTGTCCGTCGAGGCGGCTCCGCCCACCCCGGCGTCCGTCGGCGCGATCATCCAGAGCCAGGGGCCCGTGATCTTGAGAACCTGCGCCTGCGCGGAGCCGCTCAACAGCGCTCCTGCCGCAACGACACACATAGCGATCCGTCTCACCGATATGCCCTCCCGTTCGCGTCTTTCGAGCTGTAATGAGTAGAGGAGCAGCACGGAGCTGCTCCTCCGGGGAAGTGCGCCAAACCGACTACCGCGCCGACTTGATCTCAGCCCAGGACGTGCTGAGCTTGCCTGCCGGGCTGACTGCCGTAGCGACGGAGTCGAACGCCAGACCGTCGGCGTCGCGGAATCGGGCCGTCACCCCGAAGCCGCCGCCCTGCTCGCAGACCTTCAGGAGCAGATGGTTCAGCCCGCGCTTGAGGTTCACCTTCGCCTTGTCCTGATCCACCGTAACGCCGCGCAGCGCCGGGTTGCGGTGCACCTCGACGCCATTGAGCCAGACAGCGATCGTGTCATCGCTGCCGACCCAGAACTCCGTGGCGCGATCGTCCGGCGAGAACACGGCGGTGTACCCGTACCAGGTCGTATCGTTGATGTCGCCCGATAGTCCCTGGAACTTCTGACCCCACGGGTTCAGGTTATCGCCCGTCAGGTTCAGGAGAGCTCCCTCCGTCCACGTGTAGCTGCCCATCCTCGTGCCACGCTTGACGCCCTTGGA
The DNA here is from genome assembly GCA_016866785.1 of Candidatus Poribacteria bacterium. Classification (NCBI taxonomy): domain Bacteria; phylum Candidatus Poribacteria; species Candidatus Poribacteria bacterium. Next base: position 19,543 of record VGLH01000006.1, on the reverse strand, counting down.
CGCGACGGACTCCTCCGTCATAGCCCCGCCGGACGCCGCTGCGATCAGGTCCGTCGTGCTGGCAGCGACGGCAGCGCCCGCAGCCGGGTTCTTGACCATGACGCCGATGAACGACTCGATGAACTCCGCCTGCACCAGCGGAGGCGCGTCGACGCCGTCCTTCGACGGGTCGGACGAGACCTTCAGACCCGCATGATCGGAGAAGCGGGCGAAGGAGCCCCAGCCGCCGCCCTGTTCCACGATCTTCAGCAGAACGGCGTTCTTGCCGGCAGCAAGCGCGACGCCGACGATCTTGTCCTGATCGCGCCCCGTGCCGCGCAGAGCCGGGTTCCGGTGGACTTCCTTCCCATTGACCCAGACGCCGATGGCGTCGTCACTGCCGACGAACATGTCGAGCGTCTTCGCCGTGGCGCTCGTGACGTAGCACAGCATGTACGCCGTGATATTGTTGTTGTCGACACCGGCCTCGAAGACCGCGTCCAGGTCGATGATGTCCGCGTTGTGCGCCAGCTCGCGCACTTCGAACTTGGCGTCCACGCCGATCTTATCCGTTGGCTTGATCCCATTGGCGACCGTCGAAGCGGTCGTCTCCTTCCACTTTCCCTTGGTCGTCACGTCGAGCCAGTCGTCCTTGATGCCTTCCTTGTCCGCGGCTCCCGTTCCCGGCACCGCCATGATGAGCCAGTTGCGGATCGCGCCGGAACTCGACGTGACCAGCTTCGCGTCCGCGCTGGACGCCCAAGCAGCCAAAACCAACCCCAACACAAGCGCGAGGGTACCTCGCTTTGCCACCTGACTCCTCCTCCAAGTTCTATGCGCACTTGTCTGAGAGACTGGCGTCCGCGATCGTCACCTACGGATCGGCAGACCACCATGGGGAACACATGCACCATCGTAACATGGGCGACACCAGTTAGCAACAGGAATCTGCTACTGTGGACTGCAGTCCGTCCTGGGTGCGCGCGCCGCGCCACATGCGCCCAGCCGATCACAGTGATAGACTCGCCGACCGAACGTGCGACGAGCACCGCTCACGCGAGGAGCGACAGGCGATGGCAAAGACGAAGGTCGGATTCGTGGGCTGCGGCGGCATTGCGAACGCTCACCTGCAGGGACTGGCAAAGCACGTGGATGTCGAGTTGGTCGCTTTCTGCGACGTGGCGGCGCAGCGAGCCGCCGAAGCGAAGGAGAAATACGGAGCCGAGGGCTCCAAGACGTTCACGTCCGCGCGCGACATGTTCGGCGACGTCGCCCTCGACGCGGCGTACTACTGCCTTCCGCCGTTCGCCCACGGCGATGAGCTGATCGCCGTCGAGAAGGACGTTCCCTTCTTCGTCGAGAAGCCAGTTGATCTCGACCTGGGCAGGGCGAAGGAGATCGGCGCGGCGGTTCAGAAGAAGAACCTGCTCTCGGCGACGGGCTACATGAACCGGTACCGCAAGGGCATCCAGGAGGTGCGGAGCCGCCTCCGGAGCGACCCCGCGATCCTCATGTTCGGCGGATGGATCGGCGGAACGCCCCGCAGCAGCGGTTCCTGGTGGATCGACAAGAGCAAGAGCGGCGGGCAGTTCCACGAACAGGTGACGCATACGGTCGATGTCGCGGTCTGGCTGGCTGGAACGCCGGTCGAGATCCATGCCTACGCCGCGACGGGGCTGAACCAGGGCGTTCCCAGCGACTACACCATCGAGGATGCGATGGTCGTCAACATGCGGTTCCCCAACAACGGCGTCGCCAATCTCTGGTCGTCCTGCTCGTCGAACGGCGGGGGCGGGGGCGTCACCCTCAACGTCTACGCGAACCAGATGACCGCGCTCTTCACGGGTTGGGAGCACTCCGTCCGTATCCTCACCGACGGCGGCAAGAACGTCGAGGAGATCAAGGGCGAGGGCGACATCTTCGCCATCGAGGACGACTGCTTCATCCGCGCTGTGCGGACCGGCGACCGCTCGCTCGTGCAGGCGTCCTACGTGGACGGCATCGAGTCGACCAAGGTCACGTTAGCGGCAACCGAATCGTTCCGCAGCGGCAAGCCGGTCGCCATCGGCTGAGCATCGACAGACCGGAGCGCCCCGGGGTACACTCGGGGCGCTTCGTCTAGCCTGGGCAGGGATGAGGAGGCGCGCGCCATGGCTGCGAAGACGGCAAACGACGACGGGCGGGACCGGCGCTCGGTGTTCGGATGGGCGATGTACGACTGGGCGAACTCCGCCTACGCGACGACGCTCGTCACCGCCATCCTGCCAATCTACTTCGCCTCCGTCGTCGTCCCCGCCGACGGCTTCGTTCTCTTCGGAACGCGTTACGCGGCGATGACGCTCTGGGCGTATCTGGTCGGCGCGGCGGCTCTTTTCGTCTTTCTGGCAGCTCCCACGTTGGGAGCCATCGCCGACTTCGCCGGAGCCAAGAAGAAGTTCCTGCTGGGCTTCTGCTACTTCGGCGTCGCCAACGCTCTGATGCTCTGGTTCTGCCGGCAGGGGGACGTCGTCCTGACGATGTGCCTGTTCCTGCTGGCGCACATCGGCTTCGTCGGCGCGAACGTGTTCTACGACGCCTACCTCCCGGACCTGGCGGAACCGGAACGGCAGGACTGGGTATCCACCAAAGGCTTCGCCTACGGATACATCGGCGGCGGCATCCAGTTCGCCATCGCCTTGGCGATCGTCGCCGGGAACGATGCGCTGGACATCAGCCAAGACCTCGCCGCTCGCATCGGCATGGCGATGGCAGCCCTCTGGTGGGGCGGCTTCGCGCTGTTCACGGCGTTCTTCTTGCCTGAGCCCGCCGCGCGCCGCGCGCTGCCCAGTGCCTACGCGCGCATGCCAGTCGGGATGGGGTACGTCGCGCTCGGAGTCTCGAACGTCTTGCGGACCGTTCGCCACGTCGGACGCCTGCGCCAGCTCCTGCTCTTCCTGATCGCCTTCATGATCTACAACGACGGCATTCAGACCGTCATCGAGATGGCGGCGATCTACGGCAAGGACGAGCTCGGGCTCAGCTCGACGGTTCTCATGGTGAGCCTGCTCGTCGTGCAGTTCGTCGCTTTTGGCGGAGCGCTTCTGGCTGCACGAATCGCAGGAACCCTCGGCACGAAGCGCACGATCATCGCGACGCTCGTCGGTTGGTGCGCCGTGGTGCTCTACGCCTACTTCATGCACACGTCTGCCGAGTACTTCGTTCTCGCGCTGGTCGTCGGGCTCGTGCTGGGCGGATCGCAAGCGCTGGGTCGATCTCTCTACTCGAGCATGATCCCGGCGGAGGCGTCGGCGGAGTTCTTCGGCTTCTACTCGGTGTTCAACAAGTTCTCATCGATCTGGGGCCCGGTGCTGTTCGGGTTCATCCGGCACACGACCGGCTCGTCCCGGAACGCCATCGTCTCGCTGATCGCGTTTTTCATCGTCGGGATCGTCCTCCTCTCGTTCGTCGACACCCGCAAAGCGCGCGAGGCGAGCGCGCAGTGGGCTGAGGCGCACCTCCAGACCGGCTGATTCCCATGTCCCCACCGAGCCGACGTGCTACAGTTACCCTCGTCGATGACCGCGCGCCGAGGAAGGGAGTGGCATGTCGGACCTCGGGTTCGACGACGACAGCATCCTCCGGCTCTACTGGGTGAACCGATTCCTCGACGTGACCTCGGAGCCCGAGGATGATCTCGTTGCGATGGTCGTTTCCATCGCGCCGATCACTGAGCTCGTCGAGGCGCTCCAGTCCGACAACGCGGAGGTGCGCTCCCGGGCGACTCAGATGCTCTGGCATCTCTGGATGTCCGCCGCTGGCGATCTGGCATACGACGAGCTCGTCTACGGAATGGACCTGGTCGAGGACGAGCGGTGGGATGAAGCCCTCGGAACCTTCTCGCAGCTCGTCGAAACGCTGCCCGACTTCGCCGAGGCGTACAACAAGCGAGCGACGACCTACTACCTGATGGGGCGCTACGAGGAGGCGATCGCCGACGCCCGGCGGACGATCGAGTTGAACCCGAGCCACTTCGGGGCGTGGCACGGATTGGGGCTGTGTCACATCGCCCGTCAGGAGTGGGAACGCGCCATCAATGCCCTCCTCCGGGCGCAGAAGCTCCAGCCCTTCGCCGAAGAAAACGATCACTTGCTGGCGTACTGCCGCAACATGGCTCGGACTAGCGAGAGCCCCGACAGCAAGGCGGATCCGTAGCGTCGAGAACCCGCAGACGCGCGAGCGCGCCATGGGCATTGAGCGGGATTCGGGCATCGTCATCCGGTCGATCAAGCTGGGCGAGGCGGACCGGATCATCTCGTTCTGCACGCCGAGGTTCGGCAAGGTGCGCGGCGTCGCTCGAGGAAGCCGCCGACCCAAGAGCCGGATGGGAGCCTCGCTGGAGCTCTTCAACGTTGGCGAGCTCGTATTCGTCCGCAAGGCGAACCGGGACCTGGACAGCATCAGCTCGTTCGATGTCTCGGATGCCCACGGGTCGCGCCTGAGGGACCCGCTGCGAGTCGCCTACGCATCGTATCTGGCGGAGCTCACGAGCGAGTTCGTCGTCGAAGAGGACGCGAGCCCGGCGTTGTTCGCCCTCATCTGCGACGCCGTGAGAGCCGTCGAAAGCACGCCGTCGGGTACGGACCTGGCTCCCATCGCGCGTAGCTTCGAGATGAAGCTCCTCACGCTCGCCGGATACGGGCCCCACTTGCGGAGCTGCGTGCGCTGCGGAGCGCCGCTCGCTGACGGCGAAGTCCCGGTCGGGATCGACTCCGGCGGCGCGCTCTGCGCTCGCCATGCGAGCCAAGACCGAACGGTCGTCGTCAGCCGGGGCTCGATCGACGCCTGGCAGTATCTCGCAGCGACGCCGGTCGAAGACGCTGCGGGACGCTCATTGACGCGCCGCGAGGGCATCGAGCTTCGTCACTTGGGGACGATGATGGTCTCGCACCGCACGGAACGCCCGTTGCGATGCGTCGAGCTGATCGAAGCCCTGGAATCGGAAGCCGCATCGGGTTCTTAGAGAGATGTCCATGACGTTTCAGGAAATCATCCGCACGCTGAACGACTACTGGTCGGAGCAGGGCTGCATCATCCAACAGCCATACGATATCGAGGTCGGCGCTGGCACGTTCAACCCCGCCACGTCGCTGCGAACGCTGGGACCCGAGCCGTTCCGAGTCGCTTACGTGGAACCCAGCAGGCGACCTGCCGATGGGCGCTACGGCGAGAACCCATACCGGCTCTGCCACTATTACCAGTACCAGGTGATCCTCAAGCCCGCTCCCGAGGACAGCCAGGACCTCTACCTCGGAAGCCTTCGGGCGCTGGGGCTCGATCCGACGACCAACGACTTCCGCTTCGTCGAAGACGACTGGGAGTCGCCCACGCTCGGAGCGTCGGGTCTCGGATGGGAAGTGTGGTGCAACGGCGCGGAGGTTACGCAGTATACCTACTTCCAGCAGATCGGGAGCATCGAGACCGACCCAATCTGCCTTGAGCTCACCTACGGGCTCGAACGCCTTGCGATGTACCTCCAGGGAGTGGACAGCATCTTCGATGTCCGGTGGAACGAGCATCTGTCCTACGGCGACGTCCACCATCGCACCGAAGTCGAATACACGACGTACTACCTGGAGAAGTCCGATCCCAAGCTGCTCTTCCAGTGGTTCCAAGACTACGAGGCGGAGTGCGCCCGCTGCGTCGAGGCAGGACTCGTGTGGCCCGCGCTCGACTACGTTCTGAAAGCCTCGCACGCATTCAATATGCTCGACGCGCGAGGGGCGATCAGCGTGTCAGAGCGTGTGACCTACGTCGCTCGCGTCAGAACGCTGGCGCGGCGAGTGGCGCGCGCCTACGTCGAACAGCGCGAGTCGATGGAGCATCCGCTGCTCGACCGATGGAGCGAACCCGCCCCGGCCGCACCCGATGCTTCGTCGGCGGAAGAACTGGTCGGCACGCACGCCGACCTGCTGTTCGAGATCGGAACCGAGGAGACACCCGCTGGGTCCGTGCAGCCCGCCCTGTCGCAGCTTCAGGCGCGGATGGCCGACTGGCTCGCTGAACAACGCCTCGAGCACGCCGGCGTCCAAGTGCTGGGAACGCCTCGACGTCTGACCGTCCATGTGAGCCGACTGACGCTCCGGCAACCCGACGCCGACGTGGAGGTGGCGGGTCCGCCCAAGCGCGCCGCCTACGCCGAAGACGGCTCGCCGACCAAAGCCGCGCAGGGCTTCGCGCGTTCCCAAGGCGTCGATCTCGACTCGCTCTACGTCAAGACGACCGAACGCGGCGAATACGCCTTCGCGCGGACGACCGTCGTCGGCGCATCGGCTGCCAGTCTGCTGTCCAGCTTCCTTCCTGAACTCATCAACGGTCTCCGGTTCCCGAAGACGATGCGTTGGAGCGGTCTGCGGTTCGCGCGTCCGATCCGATGGCTGGTCGCGCTCCTGGGGGATCGGGTCGTCGGTTGCCGGCTGGGTCACATCGTGGCGGGCAACGTCACGCGTGGACACCGGTCGCTGGGAGAGCGCCACATTGAGCTGGCGTCTGCCGACCTCCGCACGTACGTCGATACGCTGCGGGAGAACCGCGTCATCGCCGACCGCGACGCGCGCCTTGGCGCCGTGCGCGCCCAGATCGAGGCGGAACTGGAGCGCCTCGGATCGCCCGCATCGGTTGACGATGAACTGCTCGACGAGGTGACCGACCTGGTCGAGTTCCCCGAGGCGGTGGTCGGATCATTCGCCGAAAGCCATCTGGCGGTTCCGTCCGAGGTGCTCATCACGTCCATGAAGCGCCATCAGCGGTACTTCCCGGTCTACCGACCCGATGGATCGCTGCAGGCGAAGTTCATCGCCGTCTCCAACGGGACGCGCGACGGCGAGGCGAACGTGCGCTACGGCAACGAGCGCGTGCTGCGCGCGCGCCTCGAAGATGCCGAGTTCTTCTGGAGAACCGATCAGGCGGAGCCGTTGGCTGTCCGCGTCGATGCACTGTCGCGCGTCACATTCCAGGAGAAGCTCGGATCGCTGGGCGACAAGTCCGAAAGGGTCCGCGCGCTGGTCGCGCACATCGCCGATGAGCTCGCGTTCGATTCGGATGAGCGACGCGACGCCGAATGTGCGGCACGGCTCTGCAAAGCCGATCTGACGACGGCGATGGTGTATGAGTTCCCTGAGCTCCAGGGCATCATGGGACGGCATTACGCGCTCAACTCCGGCGAATCGGCAGACGTCGCCATCGCGATCGAGGAGCATTATCAGCCCCGAGCCGCCGACTCCGATCTGCCGGAATCGCGCATTGGCGCGTCGCTCGCTATCGCCGACCGGATCGATACGATTGTCGGGTACTTCGGAATCGGAATGGCTCCAACCGGTTCCCAGGACCCCTACTCGCTGCGACGCCAAGCTATCGGCGTCTGCCGGATGCTGCTGGAGATCGGGCTTCCGCTTCGGCTGCGAAGCCTACTCGAAAGCGCTTCGGGCGCGTACGGCGACCGGATCGCCGGCGACACGGCGGACCGAGTGACCGAGTTCTTCCGCTCGCGCTTGGAGGTGATTCTGGGCGAACGCGGACACGCCTACGACGAGGTCGAAGCCGTCCTTGCCCCCGGGTTCGACCGGATCGACCAGCTTCCGGCGCGTCTCGACGCGCTCCGCGCCTTCCGCGAGTCGGACGACTTCGCGCGCATCTACCCGGCGCTGAACCGCGTGCTGCGCATCATCCCGCCGGAGGCGACCGGCACGCCGCGTCAGGGCTCCCTGAAGGAACCCGCCGAGGTGAACCTGTCCAGGCTGCTCAAACTGCAGAGGACACAGCTCGACGAAGCGCTCATCGCCCGGAACTACGCCGAGCTCATCAAGCTGTTGGGGAACCTGCAGGCGAACATCGACGCGTTCTTCGATGCGGTGCTCGTGATGGACCCCGACCCGGACGTACGGGCGAACCGGCTGGCTCTTCTGCGGCAGATCGCGACGTACATCCTGGCGGTGGCGGACGTATCGAAACTGGTTCTCTCCGGTGCCGCGCGCTGACGCGCGGCGAGGTGACACGGTTCTACGAGGAGGTAGACGATGAGCGCATCCAGCGCCCTTCCCGATCTCTCTGCGCCCTACCCGCTGACCGAAGCGCAGTGCATTACCTACCGCTCGAAGGGGCACATTCTGCTGCGCGGCGTGGCAAACGACGCCGAGATCGGTGCGTATGGCGAAGTCATCCGCGCCGCTGCGTATCGTCACAGCAAGGAGTCCCGTCCCATCGAAGAACGGGACACCTACGGACGCGCGTTCCTCCAGGTGATGAACCTGTGGATCGACGACGCCAGCGTGCGGCAGTACGTCTTCGCCAAGCGCTTCGCCAAGATCGCCGCCGACTTGATGGGGGTGTCCTCGGTGCGCCTCTACCACGATCAGGCGTTGTTCAAGGAACCGGGAGGCGGCCACACGCCCTGGCATCAAGACCAGTACTACTGGCCCCTGGGAACCGACAACACGGTCACGATGTGGATGCCCCTCGTCGATCTCTCGCCTGAGATGGGCACGATGCGCTTCGCGGACGGTTCGCACCAACAGGCGTACCGCGCGACCATCGGCATCTCTGACGAGTCCGAGGCGGCACTGGGCAGGCTCGTCGCCGGAACCGGGCTGCCCGTCACGCAGACGCCGGCAATGCGAGCGGGAGACGCGACATTCCACTCAGGATGGACGCTCCACGCCGCGAGCGGGAATCCGACGTCGCGGGCTCGTGAAGTGATGACCGTCATCTACTTCGCAGACGGCGCGACGGTTCTGGAACCCGACAACGACAATCGGAAGGCGGATCTGGAGTGGTGGCTCCCGGGTCTCAATCCGGGAGAACTCGCGGCGAGCCCGATCAACCCTGTGCTGTATCAGCGGTAGCCCACGGCGGCGGCGGGCATCAGGCGGCGCTGGCTTCCGGCTCGGATCGCGACCGGAAGTCGGTCTGGGTCAGGTCGAGGAACACCTGTTCGACCGACTGGCGCACCTCGCGCATTTCCAGCAGGTCCGCGCCAGCGGCGACGACCGCGCGGACGATCTCCGGGCGAGGATCGGCGTCGGGAGCGCAGGCGAGCGTCCAAGCGTCGTTCTCGTCATCGCCAGATGCGTCGACCGAGACGACGCCAGGAACCGCTGCAAGGCGTCCCTGTACCTCCGATGGCTTGCCCCGAACCTCGACGCGAACGACCGCGGCGGAACCGTACTCGATGACGGAGCCATCCGGTCGGCGAACCGACTTCACCTCGCCGCGTGCATCCAGCGCGACATCCCCGACGAGCCTGCCTTCCGCGATCACCAGAAGGCGCTGACAGGTCATGCTCGCCTCCGGCAGGATGTGCGTGCTCAAAATGACGGTTCGGGACGCGCCGAGCTCCCGAATGAGCTGGCGGATCTCGATGATCTGCGACGGGTCCAACCCGCTCGTCGGCTCGTCGAGCACCAGCACGTCCGGGTCGTGGATCAGCGCCTGTGCCAGTCCGACTCGCTGCCGATACCCCTTGGACAACTGCCCGATGATCCGGTTCCGCACATCGCCCAGCCCGCAGACCTCCAGAACGGCGTCCAGGCGCGTGCGTCGGAGCGACACGGGCAGGCTCTTGATCTCTCCGACGAACCGGAGATACGAAACCACCGACATCTCCAGATAGATGGGCGGCGACTCCGGCAGGTACCCCGTGTGACGGCGAACTTCGAGCGAGTCCTTCAGCACGTCGTACCCGCAGACACTCGCCGTGCCCGACGTAGCCGGCATGCTGCACGTCAGCACGCGCATCGTCGTGGTCTTACCCGCGCCGTTGGGTCCGAGAAACCCCACCACCTCGCCTCGTGCCACGGAGAACGACACGTCTTCGATGCCGACATAGGTTCCGTAGTGTTTCGTTAAGTCACGCGCTTCGATCATCGTGTCCATGTCGCGTCTCCGACGGTCCGGCGGGGTTAGGCGTCGTGGAACTTGTACCCGACGCCCCACACGGTCTTGATGTAGGTCGGCTCCGAAGCGTCCGGCTCGATCTGCTCGCGCAGGCGTCGGATGTGGACGTCAACCGTGCGGGGACCCACGGCATAGCTCGTTCCCCACACGCGGTCGATGAGCTGGGAACGCGAAAACACTCGTCCCCGGTGCTGCATGAGGAAGTGGAGCAGGTCGAACTCGCGGGCAGTCAGGTCGGTCAACTCGCCATTGACGCGGACCTCTCGCCGACCGACGTCGAGGTGCACGCCTCGGTAGTCGATTGTCTCCCCCGGTTCGTCGGCAAACTCCCCGGGCTCTGGATACGACCGACGGAGCACGGCGCGAAGCCGCGCGAGCAGCTCGCGCGGATTGAACGGCTTGATGATGTAGTCGTCTGCGCCCAGTTCGAGCCCGACGATCTTGTCGACGTCTTCGGTGCGCGCGGTGACCATGACGATCGGGAGCCTGGACTCGCGGCGGATGCGCCGACAGACCTCCAAGCCGTCGACCTTCGGCATCATGACATCGAGCAGGATCAGGTGCAGACGGTCCGCCGGGCTGGCATCCGGGGCTGCGCTGGCGCTATACACGCCGAGCGTCGCCTCGCCGTCGTAGGCACGCACAGTCTCATAGCCCTCATCCTGGAGATAGGCGTCGACGAAATCGACAATGTCGGCGTCGTCGTCGGCGATTAGGATGCGGTACGGGCGAGAGTTCATCGGTGTCTCCTGGACTCGGCAATCGTGGTGGCGTCAGCGCACGACGACGAGTACTCCGTTGCGAACGACACGACTCGCGCCACTCAGGGTCGGCGTTCGGGCGATCACTTGGTACACGTAGGGCCCGATCGGTACGGGGCGGCCACTTCGGTCGCTGCCGTCCCACTCCAAGATGAGCACGGAAGATGCGACCTCAGCGCGATCCGCGAGGGTCTCGATCAGCTTGCCGCGCGTGTCGAAGAGCTGCACCGTGACCTCCGACCACGTGCCCGACTCGCTCGGCGGCAGCGCGACGGCAAGGCGTGTTGTGTCCGCAACGCCGTCTCCGTTCGGAGAGAACGGGTTCGTGCTCCAGCGCACGTCGATCTCGCGGCGCGGCGCGCCCGTAGGAGACAGCGGCACGATCGCCATGCGCGGCAACGTGCCGAGCTCGATTTGCACGATGCGCTCGCCCGACGATGGCAGGCGCTCCGCGCGCGCGCCCGACCAGATCCACTCTCCCGTCTGTCGCTGCCAGAGGAACAGTCCCACGTCGCTGTCCAGGGCAACTCCAGCTTCCGACAGGTCCTCATCATACAGACGCATTTCGACCCGCACCGGCTTAACAAAGCCGATCTCGGGGACCACCTGCTGAGCCAGGATGCGAGCGCCGGTCGTGTCGTAGAATTCGATCTCGTTGATCTGGACGTTGTTGGGCTGCTTGGTCTCCTCGATGACCAACTCGATCCAACGGACGCTGGGCCCAGTCGGAATGGCAACCGTCGTCTGACGATCACCGAAGCCGGTGATCAGGCTCGACGGCGCTGCATTCCCGATCCTGCCTTCGACAGGCTGGTAGTCTGCACCGTCGAGCGAAGCAAGGATGCGCATCGCCTGAGGCGCATAGGAGCGAACGCCGTCGTGTCGGGCGTGGATGACCAGGCTCCCCAGGTTTGCGGTCCGCTCCAAGTCAACACGCCATCGGACCGGCATCGGAGTCAGGTTCGACACCCACGTGGAAGGGAAGTCTCGGATGCCATCCACGGCGAGCGACGGCGGCTGACCCGGCAGCGATGCGGTGGCTTCCGCCCGGTAGGAGGTCTGCAGGCTCCCCTCGAATCGGTAGAGGAGAACGGGACGATGTGGCACGTAGCTCCGTCCGACTCGGACCGGGACCTCCAGCGACGCCGCATCCTCCTGCACGATACGCACACGACGAAGCGTCGCCGGCGCAGACGTCGATGGGATCGTGATCGAGACGTGAGCCCCGTCGCTCAGCACCACTTGCTGAGCGCTGTTGCCTGCGCCTGACAGGAGCGCCGAGACCAACGTCACCGGAATGGTGACGGTCTCCGATCCCGGAGTGCTCCCAGCCGAGGCAGCCGACGACTCGGTCGCGGCGACCGACACCAGATTGCTCCCCTCGCGCAGAAGAACGGTCAATGCGAAGGGAGCCCTTCCGCTCGTCGTGTCGAGGATGGACCGAACTTGCGCGACACGAGTCGGGACTTCGCCCCCAGACGGCTCCCGTACGGACACCGACGAGACGCGCACGACGGGGCGACCGCTGTCCGGCGACCGCTGCCAGCCCGTCACCCATTCGAGCAGCAGGAACCTTCCGGTAGCAGGAACCGGTAGGTCCACGCGGGCGATGCCGTCCGGGGAACCGACACCCGATGCGCTCGGCAGTCGCACGGGCGGCGAGAAGAGAGAGCCGTCTGCGGAGATGCTCGCGAGCAGTTCGCGAGGTCCGAACGAGTAGCGGCTCCCGTCCAGCTCGATAATGACCGGCGCGATCTCGATGCGCCCCACCTTACGGGAGGAACTTCCCAGGTCGAGCAGGATCGCGTCGACGATGAGCTCGGTCTCCGCGAGGTCCGGGAGCCCATTCGGACTGTCGATGTCCAGGCGCACGGTTGGCGCGTCGGATGTGACGTATCCGGCGAGACGGAGCTCCGGATCGTTTGTGACGAACTTGCCGTCGCGAAATCGGTACTCCGAGTGCGGCGTCACCATGTGCATCGTGACCGCCGCCTGAGCCGGGGAGCTCAGCGCGCACGCGAGCGCGACAAGCCCGGTGATCACCAGTCTGGCGCGGCTCGGAAGCCTAGGCGCGCGCGCGACACAGCGCGAGAACGCGGTCGACGAGGGCATCCTTGGGGTTCCACTCCACGGCGATGTCCAGCGTCCAGTATTCGAAGTCGGAGACACCCAGCCACTTCGCCTCGTCCTTCGCCGTCGTTACGATGCGCGAGCCGCGTGCCAGAGCCGCCAGGCGCGCCATGTCGTGGGGCGAGTAGCGGTGGTGGTCCGCAAAGCCGAGCAAGCGGGCATCTGCCCCGAGCCGCCGGACCATGCTCAGGAACGATGAAGGACGTCCGATACCACAGACTGCCGTGACATGGGCGCCAAGAAGACACGCGAAGTCGAGGCATTCGTCCGAGCCGCCGCGCCGAAGGCGTACGGGCACATGAATCGACTCGACCACCGGCACGAGCGGAGCCAGACGCCGGATCGCCTCGATGGCATGATCGTCGCGCTGATCCGCGTGGCTCAAGACGATCGCGTCCGCGCCGGCGATTGCCGATGGGGGTTCGCGCAATCTCCCGGCAGGGAGCACGCGCCCGTTGTCGAACGGCGACGCGGCATCGAGGACGACGATGTCCATGTCTCGCGCGAGCCGGTGATGCTGAAAACCGTCGTCCACGATAAGGCAACCGAGAGGGACGGCGCAAGCGAGCGCGGACGCCGCCTCGGACTTGACGTGACCGGTGGCGAGCGGGATCGCCGGATGCGCGCGGGCGAACATGGCGACCTCGTCCGCGACCGACCGGAGGTCAGCCGTCAGTCGGCGACCGTCCGAGACGACCGTCGGAGGCTGCCGACGGGTCGGAGAGCCATACGAGCCCATCACGACGCCCACGTGACAACCCGCTGCCGACAGCCTCGTCACCAGGGCGGCGACAGTCGGCGTCTTGCCGGTCCCGCCGACAGCCAGGTTGCCAACCGAGACGACCGGAACGTCGAGCCGTACACGATCTGGCGGGGGCTGCCCCCTCCGACGCGATGCGACGGAAGCGACTGCCCAGCTCAGCGGAACTAAGACCGGTGAGGCAAGCCACATCGCTGGCGTCATGTTGTCGCTCGCGATGCCGCTACGGTCAGAACGGCTTCAGCCGCGCGCGCCGTCGAGCCGCCGTCACCAACAGCCCTGGCGACCTTCGCGAGCGCATCCCTCTGCGCGCCTCGAGCTTCGGCAGAGGTCAACAGGCGCTCGCATTCGGCGGCGATCCGCTCCGGGGTCACGTCGTTCTGCAGCAGCTCAGGCACGACATCGGTTCCGGCGATGAGGTTCGGCAGCGCGCTCGTCCTTACGCGCACCAGCCGTCGCGCAATGGTGAACGTGAGCGCCGACAGCCGGTAGACGACCACCATCGGCACTCCGAGCAACGCCGCTTCCAGCGTCACGGTTCCCGACGCAGCGACGACGACGTCGCATGCCCGGATCGCGTTGTACGTGTCGTTGTGAACGGCATGGATGGGCGCCTGGCCTTCGAAGGCTGCCAGATGATCCGCCACCGACGCTCGCACGCTCGGAGCACACGGCAGCAGGAACCGCCGAGACGGATCCGCCGTGACGAGTCTCTCCGCAGCGCCGAGGAGTGAACCCATCAGTGCGTCGATCTCGCGGCGGCGGCTGCCCGGCAGCAGACCGACCGTCGGAGCCCCCGGCGGCATGCCGAACCGTTCCCGAGCCGCGTCGCGATCCAGCGGATGCGCGTCCCGGATGACGTCCACGAGCGGGTTCCCGACATCTTCGACGGTCGCGCCGCAGGATCGGTAGAACGCCGCCTCGAACGGGAGGATGCAGATGACACGTTCCGCCATCTTCGCAACGGCGGGACCCCGACGACGACGCCACGCCCACGCCTTCGGCGGGATGAAGTAGACGACCGGAACCCCCGAGCCGCGCACGCGCTGTCCGAGGCGCATGTTGAAGTCCGGGAAGTCGATCAGCACCACCACGTCGGGTCGGCGCGATTCGATGGCACGGCACAGCAGGCGCAGCTTCCGCAGGAAGGCGGGTATCGCGCGAACCACCTCGGTCAAGCCCATGATCGAGCTGTCGGCGATGTCGATGACGAGCTCGACCCCGGCGGCGCGCATCTTGTCGCCGCCCATCCCGAACACCGAGGCATTCGGTTCCTGCTGGCGGATGGCGCCCACGAGCGCCGCGCCATGCAGGTCGCCGCTCGATTCTCCGGAGCAGACGCATATGCACGGCGAACGCGCCACGAGTGAGCTCCAGTCGGCAGGCGATGCGAACCGCTAGCGACCACTCGATCCGGCGAGGTAGTCGCGGAGCCTCGCCGCTCCTTTGGCGACGTCCTCGTCACGCGTCGCCACGGAGATTCGGATGTATCCTTCGGCGCGGGGCCCGAAGGTGGCTCCGGGAGCCACGGCGACGTGCGTTTTCTCGAGACAGTCGCGGACGAGATCGAACGACGCCATGCCCATGTGCGACGTGGAGACGAGAACGTAGAACGCGCCGGCAGGCTGATAGCCCACCAGGTTCGTTCCGCCGAACGCCTCCACGACCGTGCGCTGTCGGCGCGCATAGGCGGCGACCATCTGCTCGACGCAGTCCTGCGGACCTGCCAAAGCCGCTTCCGCCGCCTTCTGCGACACGGACGGAGCGCAGGAGTAGTACGGTTCCTGCAAGAGCGTCATCAGCTTCGCGATGGGCTCCGCCGCGACAGCGAACCCCACGCGCCAGCCGGTCATCGCATAGGACTTGGAGAAGCTGAACGCCGAGACGACGCGCCCCGCCGTGTCGAAGCGCCCCGGGCTGACATGCTCTCCGTCGAACACGAGCTTCTCGTACGCCTCGTCGGAGAGGATGTAGAGCCCGGCGTCATCGGCGAGCGCCACCAACTCCCGCATCACGTCGCCTGGTATCACCGCCCCTGAGGGGTTCCCCGGCGAGTTGATGACGAGCAGCTTCGTCCGGTGAGTGATCCGCCGGGCGATCTCGTCGATTCGAGGCACGAAGCCGTCCTCCTCGTGCAACGCATAGGCGATGGGCGTCGCGCCCCGCGCGTGGGTCAGCATCGCGTAGTTCGTCCAACCGGGTTCGGGCACGAGCACTTCGTCTTCGTGATCGACCAGCGCGACGAACGTGCTCGCAACCGCCCCCTCGGAGCCGACTGTCACGACGATGTTGGAGGCGTCCGCATCGATGAGGTTCTCGCGGCGAACCTTCTCGGCGCAGGCAGCCCGCAGCGACGGGAAACCCGCGTTCGGCGTATACGCCGTGTAGCCGTCGAGGGCAGCGCGATGTGCCGCTTCGACGATATGCGGCGGCGTCCGAAAGTCGGGCTGACCCACCTCCAGATGGATGGCATCCGGGATCTTCGCGGCGAGGTCCATGACCATGCGGATGCCGGAGATGGGCATTCGGCTCGTGCCGGACGCGAAGGGCTTCGTCGCGCTCATAAAGACAACACTCCAACGGTTTGACGGCTGCCCAAGAGCTGGTGCACCGACGCTCTCATCGGATTCCAGCCCAAGCGGCGTTCACCTCGGCTCCGAAGAGCAACAGGAGCGAGGACAAGTAGAACCAGGTCATCATCATGATGAGGCCGGCGATGGCTCCGTAGACGCTGCTGTAATGGGCGAACCCCGTCACGTACGCGCTGAATAGGCCCGTCATCGCGATCCAGAACACGCTGAACGTGAGCGCTCCGGGCCACGCGCGTTTGAGCGTGACGGATCGAGAGGGAACCAGCATGTACAGCAGCATCGTGCTGAAGGTCATCATGATGAAGGCGAGGGGCCAGCGCAGCGTGTCGAGCGTCCCGGAGACGACGTTCGCCAGCCCGAGAGCCGACTCCACGAGCCGCGCCGTCCGACCTCCGAAGACGAAGAGATTGAACGAGAGCGCCGACGCGAATCCGAACACGACGACGACCGCCAACGCCTTGGCGCGGCGGACGAAATACGCCGCGACCAACGAGCGCGTGTCCGGTTCCCGGTAGACGACGCTCAGCGACTTCAGGAACACGTTCATGAAGTTCGACGCCACCCACAGCAGGACGAGCGAGGTTCCCAACGTGAACACGCCCGACAACCGGCTCAGGACGAGCAGTTCCACGTTCGCCTGAACGAGGTCCATCATCTCGCGGGGCAGATGGCGCTCCGCGACGCGCATGAGCTGGGCGACCAGGTTCGCCGTCCCGAGCCGCTGCACGAGCGCCGCGAGCAGCAACAGCCCGGGAAAGATCGAGAACATGGCGTTGTACGCCATCTGCGTCGCGAATCCCGCGACGTCGTCCTCCCAGACGCCGACGAACGCACGAGGGTACATCCGCAGCAGGCGTCGATGGAGAGGACGCTTGGCGCCGTTCTGGACTGACATAGGCGGCTCGTTCCGTACCTCTGCTCGAATGGCAACCGACACGAACCGGGCGAGCGAGCCCGTCGCGAAGCGCCTTCCGAGCAAGTTTGCGCCACTGGCTCCGGGTCACGTATGCCTTTCCCGGATATATCGGACGATCTCCGATGCCATCTCGTACTTGCCCAGCATCGGGATGATGTAGATTCCGGTGAACCCCGCATCGACAGCGACGTCGACAGCCTCTTTGGCTATGCGCACGCCCTCGGCGAGCGGGTCGACGGCCGATCGCATTCGTTCGCGCACCTCGTCCGACAAGCGGATTCCCGGCACTTCGTTGTGGAGGAACTCGGCGTTCCGATGGCTGACCAGCGGCAGAATCCCGACGAAGATGTGGCAGTCGGTCTGGCGCGTCTTCTCGCGCAGTTCGTGAACCATCTCTGGCGTCGCGGGCGGCTGCGTCATCGCGAACGTTGCGCCGAGCGACACCTTCTTCTCGAGTCGTCGGAGCTCGGCGTCCATCCGCGCGCGGTTCGGGCTCAGGGCTCCTCCGATGACGAAGTCCGTCGGGCTCCCGAGGGGTTCGCCACGGGCGTTCTCCCCGCGATTCATCCGCGCCATCAGTTCGATGAGCCCAAACGAGTTCGTGTCGAACACGGATGACCCGCCGGTTCCGTCGAGCGAGACGGGATCGCCCGTCACGGCGAGGATGTGCCGGATGCCCAGCGCCGACGCGCCCATCAAGTGCGATTGCTGACCGATCAGGTTGCGGTCGCGGCAAGTGAGGTGGCAGATCGCCGTCGTGCCCGCGTCGCGTTGGATCAGGTGGCTGAGGGCGAAGCTGCTCATCCGTACCGAGGCGAGCTGATTCTCCGCGATGCTGACCGCGTCTGCTCCGAGCTCGCGCAGTTCCTGGCTCACGCGGATTGGCTTGCGGAACTGCATGCCGCGCGGAGGATCGACCTCGACGATGATGCGGATGCGATGCGGGCTCGCTTCGAGGAAATTCGCCGGGCGATCCGACCCGCTGTCGGAACGCTTCGCGCGCTTGCGCGGCGATGGCTCCGGCTCGGGCGTCGCGATGGCATGCCGTTCGGTCGGGCGCCGCCCATCGAGTCTTCGCGACATCTCCCAGACATGCTCGGGCGTCGTCCCGCAGCACCCGCCGATCAGTGCGACGCCGGCGTCCACCATCTCGACAGCGAGTTCGCCGAAGTAGGAGGCGTTGTTCGTGTAGAGGAACCGTCCGTCCACGTAGCGCGCGTAGCTCGCATTGGGGAACGCCGACAGCGGACGATCCGTCATTCCCGCCATCGAACGAAGGATGCGCGAGAGCTCGAGCGGTCCGCTAGGTCCGCAGTTGCCGCCGATCACATCGGCGCCCGCGTCCTCCAGGGCTCGCACGACTCGATGGACGTCCTCGCCTCCCGAAGTTCTGCCACGTCCATAGAACGCCATCTGCGCGATGACCGGCGTCGGGCTCAGCGACTTCGCCACGCGCAGCGCCGCCAGCAGCTCTCCGAGCTCGGAGAAGGTCTCCAGGACCACCGCATCGACGCCGGCTTCGATCAGCGCTTCGAGCTGCTCTCCGAACAGCGATGCGACGTCTTCGTCCGCGTCGGGTCGTCCTTTGCCCAGCGGGCCCACGGAACCGAGGACGTAGATTTCCTCGCCGGCAACCTCGCGGGCGAGTCTGACCCCTGCCGCATTGATCGCCGCGACGCGGTCTTCGAGCTGACTCGCCGCCAACTTGGTGCGGTTGGCTCCGAACGTGTTCGTCTCGATGACCCGCGCTCCGGCGGCGATGTAGTCCGCATGGACGCGGCGCACGAGCGCCGGGTTCGACAGATTCGCCGCCTCGAAGCTGGAGTCGAGCGGCATCCCCTGGGCGTGCAGATAAGAGCCTATACCGCCGTCTCCGATGAGCACGGCTTCTCGTATACGATCCATGAATGGGACTGAGGGCACGATGATGTCACTCCCGGTCGCATGAGCGAACGAGGCGGCACGATACTACCACGCCCGCTGCGACCGGCAAAACACCGTCAGCGCCGAGCGACGCCATGCAGAGCTTCCGTCGCCGACGACCACTACCTAGAATAGAAGGCACAACCTCAGCCGCAGAGGAACACTTCGCGCCAGGAGGAGAGGCAGAATGTCCAGTTGGTTGCTCTCGCTCGCCGTGCTGGCTGCTGTCCCGACCGATCCCGTCAGCCGCTCTGAAGACCAGGTCCTCCCTCCCGGCGTGCGAGTCGTGTGGGACCTCGCCGATGCCCATCGGCGCGAAACCTCCACGCGCGGGGAAGTCTCGCTCAACGGTCTGTGGCGATGGCAGCCTGCCAAGAATCTTACCGACGCCATCCCGACCGAGGCGTGGGGATACTGCCGCGTGCCAGGACCGTGGCCCGGATCGCGCGGCAACTACATGTGGCGCGACTCGCAGACCAGCTATCCGCACCCCGACTGGGCGAGCGATGACCTCCGACTCGCTGATATGGCGTGGTACGAACGCGAGATCATGGTT